>JBBSOP010000080.1:0-13543 GCA_038259655.1 Chroococcales cyanobacterium | reverse complement strand
TTTGCCGAAAAAGGCATTCAACAATTATTGATCGCCCAAAGAGAAGCGATCGCTGACTGGGAGATACTATTTGGATAAAAAACTTTATCCATTTGGGGGTGGAGTTTTTGGGTATGGGGAATTTTTTTCCCCATTTTCAATGCCTAATCTTATTCAAACTTAATCAATTCTTTTTATGCAAGGATGATTGTTGAGTTTGATTGATGGTTTTAGGAGACTATTTCTAGCTCTTTTCAGCGGATTTAGATGGCTTCCGTTTGTGCTTGAGGGTTGTAGCTACCCCTAGTGCGCCAAGAGCGAGGAAACCAAGGTTGGATGTGGGTTCAGGGATAGATGTTGGTTCAGGAACACTTGCTTTTCTGATACGAATGTAACCTCGACCAGCATCAAAAGATTGGCCAATTGCTTGAATTGTGATCGAGTAAGAACCTGGACTAACTAAAAATGAACCACTGCTATAAGTCGGATCGGTAAAAGCAGTATTTGGGCCTACTTCCATAGCATCTTCTACAATTGGTACCAAAGAAGTAAAGCCAATAGAGTTGCCAAAATTAAAGACCTCGAATTGGTCTCCTTTTAAAAAATCATCTGTGATATCGATGATTGTGGGATGAGAACTGGTGTAGGTAAATGGCCCTTCATTATTATCTTGATTAAGACTAGCCCAGAAGAATGCTGGTGGTGTATCAGTTGTAGCAAACCAGTCATCTTCACTCAAGGTATTGGCATTGGCGGTAGCATTCAATACAAATACTGGTAGCAAGAGAATAATATTAAAAGTAAGAATACCTAAAATATTAGTACTAATTTTTCTATTTTTGAGAAGCCTGGGCATGATAATACTGTTTAGATTAGTAAGAATCTAATACAAAATCTGTTAAGTAAGATTATGTAGTAGATGAGTTCAAAAAGACACTAAATCTAACCAGGTCATTCAATGGGAACAAATAAAAACTATCAAGCATATAACATCATTTTAACTCATGCCTGATTGAATAGCAAGGTTATTTCTAAAGACTTTTGGATGTCAGTAGAGCCGAAATAGTCGAGATGTAATGGATTGGGCTAAATTGAGCAATGCCACTATTGTTAGCTATTCGATGAAGCTCTTATGATTGGGCATCAAAAAAAATCGTTTCAAAACTAGTCTTGGGTTCGTACAACTGACTACTGACAACTAACCCTTGTAAGTGCTAACGATGGTCTATGTTTATCTATCCCCACTTAATTCATGATGTTAAAAGTTTCAAAAGTTAAAAAGGGGGATTGTCATAAGTTCGGTATTGTATTGCTGGAAGACGGCAATGTGATGGTAAAACCATGAAGAAAACTGTTGAAGTTCTATCAGATAAGTCAGCGTTGATTGCTCGATCGCTGGATTTGATTTTATCCAGGTTGGAAACTGCCATTAAGCAACGGGGGATATTTACCATCGCCTTATCTGGCGGTAGCACACCAAAACCTTTGTATGAAGCGATCGCCAATCAAAAACTGCCTTGGGATAAAATACATGTATTCTGGGGAGATGAGCGTTACGTAACACCAGACCATCCAGATAGTAACGAATTAATGGCACGGCAAGCTTGGCTGGATCGGGTTGACATCCCAGCGGCTAACATTCATGCTACCCCGACCTTAGAAGGCAATCCAGCGGTATCAGCTGCGAAATATGAACAGCATCTACAAGAATTTTTTCATTCTGCATCAACCAAGTTTCCATCTTTAGATGTAGTATTGCTAGGAATGGGTGATGATGCACATACTGCATCTTTGTTTCCTCACACAGACGCTTTAAAAGTATGCGATCGCCTGGTTACTGTAGGTAACAAAGATGGGAATCCCCGCATAACCTTCACATACCCATTTATAAACGCGGCTCGTAGTGTGATTTTTGTGGTTGCTGGCGCTAATAAACGACCAGCTTTAGCTCAAATCTTCGCACCTGTAGCAGATGATTTTGCTTACCCATCCCGCTTAATTCAACCCCAAGGAGAACTTTGGTGGTTACTGGATGCAGAGGCAGGTTTGGAACTTCAATCTTAACTTGACTATCACAAGTAATTGTTAAAATCGAAAGCTAGGGTTGCTTCTGTGCCAAACTTCCTACGTCTACCCTAGCCTAGCTTTCGCTCGACTTGGAGGAGAGAGGAGACAGTGCCGTGGTGTTAGCGCTACGCTAACGGCGGCAAAACACAGCGCTGCCTTTTTGTAATCGCAACTGTCTGTAGCATTTACAGCAAAAGCTGCCGTATTTTGTGGAAAGTCGCAGAAGCATCTATTTTGTTTTCTCTGCTTGCCAGCACTATTTGATGATGATCTTGAACAAAGGCTTAAATTGATGATCGTCTGTCCTAATTGCAATCACCCCAATCCAGACGGCGCTGTCCAGTGTGAAGCTTGTTATACGCCGTTACCAACGACTAACAACTGTCCCAACTGTGGGGCAACGGTGCAGGCAGATGCCGCTTTCTGCGGTCAATGTGGTTTTAACCTGCATTCAACAGCCGCCCCTGCTGCTGCTACATCTGTAGCCACATCTGCTCCCGACATCCCCCTAGAAGTACCACCGTTAGTTGAACCTGACCCACTTTTAGAACTTTTACAACCAGACTCCTTAGGAATCAACCAGCCTGCTGCTTCACCTCTACCACCGACAGCAATGGCAGCACCACCACCAGATGTTGAGGCTCAACCTGTAGTTTCTGAGGCAGAAGTTGCGGAACCGGAACCAGAACCAACACCACCTCCAGAACCAGAAGCGGCAACACCTGAACCAGCAACTCCACCTGCCGCACCGCCTCCTATGGCTGCTTCTAGAACGCAATTACAGCAAGTAACAGCGCGGTTATTTCACGTCCAAAGCGATCGCGAGATTGAATTACCCCAAACTTTGTCTGTAATTCATATTGGCAAGCCTAACGATCGCATTCCTCCAGATATAGATGTTTCAGGGTTTACCAATTCCGAAATTGTTTCTCGGATACATGCGGATATTCGTGTTGAGGGAGACGCTCACTATATAGAAGATGTAGGTAGTTCTAATGGTACTTACATTAATAATTTACCTTTGTTACCAGGAAATCGACACCGCCTGAGACCGGGCGATCGCATTAGCCTGGGTAAGGGAGACTTAATGACATTTCTGTTTCAACTGGCTTAGTTGATTCTGCGTCAGATTGCATTCACCGTCAAAAAGAGGCAGGGGGAGCAGGGGAGGCAGGGGAAGCAGAGGAGCAGAAGAGTTTTTTCCGTCTGCCTTCTTACCATGCCCCATGCCCCATGCCCAATGCCATCCATACACTAGTATGGAAGAAACTACACTTTAGGCTCAAAAAATTGACCTATGAGGGAACCAGGAAAAAACGTTGAACCCTTGCTTGCCAAAGAAGCTCCGCCCCAAGTCGAACGTATGGGTTTAACTTGGCTCACAGCAGCTGCGATCGCCACTACTCTGCTGTGGCAAATACCAGGAGGGGATTATATTTTATACCCGTTTACTATCCTGGCAACTTGGTTTCACGAAATGGGTCACGGTCTGATGGCTCTGATCTTAGGGGGACAATTCCAGAAATTACAAATTTTTAGTAGTGGTTCCGGTGTGGCAACTTATGGCATTTCGCGGTCTTTGGGGTCAATTGGCCCGGCTTTGGTTGCAGCAGCAGGGCCAATGGGGCCGCCTCTTGCCGGTGCAGCTTTAATTTTGGCTTCTCGCAGTTTTAAAGCCGCTTCTTTAAGCTTGAAAATTTTAGGCAGTTTTTTACTACTTTCAACAGTAATTTGGGTACGTTCCTGGTTTGGTTTGGTAGCAATTCCCTTGCTAGGTTTAATTATTCTCGGTATTTCCCTCAAAGCTCCTCGATGGATGCAGGGGTTTGCTATTCAGCTTTTGGGTGTCCAAGCTTGTGTGAGTACGTACCATCAACTTAATTATCTATTTAGCTACAGTGCTGGCCCCTTAGGGCTGTCTGATACAGCACAGATGCAGCGGTATTTGTTTTTACCTTATTGGTTTTGGGGTGGATTGATGGCGATCGCATCTTTGGTAATTTTAGTCCAAAGTCTTCGCATCGCTTATCGTTCTGAGTAAATTCAGGACTTACGCAAAATTATGAAAAAACGTAGACCGAAGGGCTTGCCGTAGGCTACCCCAAAGGACACAAAGGACACCAAGTAAAGAGGTTTTAGAGAGTTATTGCGTAAGTCCTATAAATTAATCAACCAGCATTTATAAATATCAAAATTTAATTATGGAAACTCCACTATCTTGTCGCAATTATATCGATGGTCAATGGTTGAGTGGCGCAGCGGGAACCACTCTACAAAGTCGCAATCCAGCTTTGATAAATGAAATCGTTGCGACTTTCCCCCGTTCTCAAGCGGATGATGTAGATACAGCAGTAGCCGCAGCTGGCAAAGCTTACCGCAGTTGGCGAAAAGTACCAGCCCCAGCCAGGGCAGAATACGTCTTTCGTGTCGGGGAACTGTTGCTGCAACATAAAGAAGAACTTGCCCAGCTAATTAGTCAGGAAATGGGTAAACCCCTAACAGAAGCGAGGGGAGATGTACAAGAAGGCATTGACTGTGCTTTTTATAGTGCTGGTGAAGGACGACGACTTTTTGGGCAAACGACACCTTCAGAAATGCCCAATAAATTTGCGATGACAGTGCGGATGCCTATAGGGGTTTGTGCTTTGATTACTCCGTGGAACTTTCCGATGGCGATTCCCTGCTGGAAAGCTATGCCCGCCTTAGTTTGTGGTAATACTGTCATTCTCAAACCCGCAGAAGATACGCCCGCCTGTGCAACTAAATTAATCGAGATTTTTGCCGCCGCAGGTTTTCCCCCTGGAGTTGTCAATTTAGTACATGGAATGGGTGAAGAAGCCGGGAAAGCTTTGGTTGAACATCCCGATGTTGATTTGGTGTCTTTTACAGGATCTTCCGAAACTGGTGCTTATGTCGGCGCTACCTGTGGACGCACTCATAAACGGGTATGTCTAGAAATGGGTGGGAAAAATGCTCAAGTGGTAATGGAAGATGCCGATTTGGAACTGGCTTTAGATGGTGCTGTTTGGGGTGCTTTTGGTACAACTGGCCAGCGATGTACAGCTACTAGTCGCTTGATTTTGCATCGTGACATTAAAGAAAAATTTACTGCCATGCTTTATGAGCGTACCAGCAAGTTACGCCTGGGTGCTGGCACTGACCCCGATACAGAAATTGGCCCGATAATTAATCAAAAGCAATTGCAACGGGTCAGCGAATATATGAATGTTGCCCGTGCAGAAGGTGTAAAAGTGTTAATTGGTGGGGAAATCGCTAGTAAAGATTCACTGAAAAACGGTTATTTTTTTCAACCCACAATTTTAGATAATGTTACTCCTTGGATGCGCGTTGCCCGTGAAGAGATATTTGGCCCGGTAGTGGTCTTAATTGAAGTTAGTTCATTTGAGGAAGCGATCGCCATCCTCAACGATACTAATTATGGTCTATCTTCCTCAGTATATACCCGCGATATCAACCGGGCTTTCACCGCTATGCGTGACATTGAAGCAGGTATCACCTACATTAACGGCCCTACTATCGGTGCTGAAGTACACTTGCCTTTTGGGGGTGTCAAACAAACTGGTAACGGACACCGCGAAGCTGGAACTACTGCTTTAGATGTTTTCACGGAGTGGAAGAGTGTTTATGTTGACTTTTCTGGTAATTTGCAACGCGCCCAAATAGATAATCGCAGTTAACAAAAAAATGCCAAGGTTCAAAAGACTCTGGCAACTATAAACTATACGGCGTAAATAAACAGACCGTTGAAAAGTCCTAAAAACCTTATTCCATAATCATTTTGACTTCCGCCTTGCGGTACTAGCTAGTGTACAGGTACAAGCTTTTTTCAACTAGTGAGTTAAGGCTTTGTCCCTCTTTCTTAGCTTTAATTACAATTTTTTTGTGTAATTCGGGGTTGATTCTTACCATAAACTTACCTGAGAAAGGTTTATCGGGCTCTTCACCTCGTTCTTTGCAGAAATCTAAATAATCATCAACTGAATCATGAAAAGCTTGCTTTAGCTCACTTACACTACTACCTTGAAAAGTAATTACATCCCGAATATTAATTACTTCTCCATAAAAGATTTCTGCCTCAGCATTAAATTCTATAACTGCTTCGTATCCTTTATATTTCATCATCTTCTTTAATACCCGTTTCTAATAAGAAACGACGCATAGACTTAACAGCGCCTTTGTCAGTTTCTTTTTCAGGATGCGGTCTGTGAAATGTAGCTCTTATATCATTAAGAGCAAATCGGACTCTTGATCCTCTACCTTCTGATACCTCAGCACCAAGCGCAACTAGCATACACTCAACATCGTTCCAAGGGATATTGGATCTGATCGGGTCTTGAAAAATGGCATCAAGAGTTTTTTGATGCTTACTGTTAAGTTCCATCTTTATAGTATCACTATATGATACTATTATTTACTAAATTCGTTTCTCATCATTATGCATTCCACGTTGATGATGATGAATTTGATGCCATCTTCGCACGAGTCAAAGAAGCAGGTCTGGAATACAGTAGTGACCCTATGCATCAGCATAGAGGTGAGATTAATCACAAAAACTGAGGTCGTGGCTTTTATTTTTATGACATGAATGGTCATAACTTGGAACTGTTGACCTACGCTTAGTGGTTGCAGCGATCGCCTGTAGTCTTGTAGACTTGTTGAGCATTTATACTGCAAACACGACGTTTATTGAGACTTACAGGATGAGACCTTATCATCAAATCCCTATTGTCGAATGTGGTGAATTACTGGTAGAGATTCCTTTAAAACTGTTTGCGGTAGAATCTCCCCACCCTTATGAAAAACTGGGTGCGCCTTATGGGAAACATTCTCCTTATTATCTCCGCCAAAGTGTTGTAGATAATTTAATCCAAGCTCAAAATTACCTTCATTTATTGCTTCCTAACTGGCAGGTGCAAATTTTTGATGCTTACCGCCCAGTAGCTGTACAACAATTTATGGTGGATTATAGCTTTGGGGAAGTTATACAACAGCGACAGCTAATTGAGGCGGATTTATTACCCGAACAACTTCAAGATATTTGGCAAGCAGTTTATGAAATTTGGGCTGTACCCAGTTTTGATGCACAAACCCCTCCTCCTCATAGTACTGGTGCAGCAGTGGATGTGACATTAGTGAACGATACAGGACAAATAGTAAATATGGGTTCGCCGATTGATGAATTGTCAGAGCGATCGCATCCCGATTACTATGCCAATAGTTCCCACCCAGAAGCACATCAGTATCATGCCAATCGTCAGTTGTTACGAGAGGTGATGTTAAAAGCGGGTTTCCAGCGTAATCCTAGAGAATGGTGGCATTTTTCATCTGGCGATCAAATGTGGGCTTGGCTAAGTAATCAAGCCAACCCAGCTAATTCTTTTACAGCACGCTATGGACGTTTAGCATAAGTGTCTAAATTTTCTTCAAATCTTTCACTGTTGGCCCATGCAAGATTTCCCCATTGCAACTAAAACGCGAACCGTGACAGGGACAGTCCCAACTTTTCTCGCCATTGTTCCAAGCTACAACGCAACCTAAGTGAGGACATATCGCAGAAACAGTGTGTATTTCTCCTGTTTCATCTCGGTAAGCGGCTACCTTTTCACCATCAACAGTGACTAGTTGTCCTTCACCAATTGCTACATCTGCCAGAGATTTACCTAATCCCTTGAGGCGATCGCCTATCCAATGAGTGCTGACTTCCAAGTTTTGTTTTATACCTTGTGGACTGACAAAAGGAGTGGCGCGAGTTGCATCGTATAAATCAGCCGCAGGATTTTCAATACCTAAAATACTGTCTGCAAGTATCCTTCCAGACAAAGTTCCTTGAGTCATACCCCACAGACTAAACCCAGTTGCAACATAAGTATGCTTACTTAAAGGAGTCAATTTTCCTACATAAGGAACTTTATCAAAGGATACAAAATCCTGAGTAGACCAACGATAGTCGATGGACTCAACACCAAAGCGAGAACGGGTATAATTTTCTAAATCTAGATATTTTTCTTCAGTATTTTCTACTGTTCCCACTTTATGACCACCGCCACCCACAAGCAACAATAAGCCATCCTTGTCAGGAGTAGTACGAATAGAATAATATTTTTCTCCTGAACCTATGTACATTCCTTGGGGTGCTTTATCCTCTGCAATCCGCGCCCCAATGATATAAGAACGTTTGGGGTAAGTTTTAGCAAAGAACAATCCCTCGTCGGTAATGGGGATATTGGTTGTAACTATGACATCCTGTGCCTGAATAATTCCCTTATTGGTAGTGACTTGGCAAAGAGCATTTTCTTCTACCTTCTCTACTCTGGTATTTTCAAATACATAACTTCCATCACCAGGAATCTGCTTGATTAGATGTAATAAGTATTTGCGAGAGTGAAATTGTGCTTGATTGTCAAACTTAATAGCCCCAGCAATAGGAAAAGGTAGAGAAGTTTGACGCACAAATGTTGCGGGTAGCCCTAGTTTTAGTGCTGCTTCTACTTCTTGTTCAATGTCTTTCAGATTATCTTCAGTCTCTGCAAAAGTATAAGCACTTTGACGGCTAAAGTCACAGTCAATTTGTTGTTCTGTAACTGTTTTAGCAACAAACTCTAGTGCTGCTTGGTTTGACTGTGCATATATACGTGCTTTTTCTTCACCATGATTTTTAATTAAATCTGCATAAACCAATTGGTGAAGTGAGGTAACTTTAGCTGTAGTATGACCGCTAACACCAGTAGATATATGTTGCGATTCAATTACTGCAACAGTTTTACCTGCACGTTTAAGTAATGTAGCAGCAGTAATTCCCGCAATACCTGCACCAACAATTGCAACATCTACAGATAGATTATTGCTAAGTGGTGAAAAATTAGTTGTAGGTGTCGAGTCAATCCAGTAAGAAATGTGTTTTCCTGAGAGGTTAGGCATAGTTTTTTGAGATACTGCTGGATAAATTAAATACTTTGATGACAGAACTAGTCTTTAAGAATAAGACCGAGAAAATTAGTTTTATTGATTACATTATTAGCTGCATTTTTGTATTTAAATTACTATTTCCATTTTAAAATAGACGTTTTTTTATATAAAATAAAACTATCTTACGGATAATGTTGACTAAATAAATTGAAATATATATATCAGTCTTAAGGTATAGTCAGATGTAAGATCCCCAACTTCTTTAAGAAGTCGGGGATCTATTTGAACGTAGTTAAATTGCTCATCTTTTACTATGCATCTTCAGGATTTAACTGTCTTAATTCTTCGGTGGTATATGCACCAACGGGACTCCAAGCTAAATAAGGAATAAGTAATATCGCCGCCAGTTTAGAAATTGGTAAAACGCAGATAGCGAGAACAATAGCTGTAATTAATCCAGTTAACCCAATAAATTCTCCTGCTTTTAAGCTGCGGAACCTCAACATCAGAGGTATATATGCAACAGTAATTATTTCTACCAACAGATATAAACCCATCAGCAACCAAGTAATTACGCTTCCGGGATTTTTGTGCCAGACTATATCGGCTGAAGCAGCACCACAAATAAAAATTACAGTCCAAATCAGCGGGATAATTGGCTCGAAAATCAGCCATTGGGGGCGACTTAACTGACCAAACCATTTAACATCGCGGGGCGTAATGAAGAAACTAGCGATCATTACAAAAAAAGTTACAGCCCCAATGATCATCTCAGATGTAATCATACTTGCATCCTTAGTTGTATACTACAAGTCTGACAATTGAGTGGTGTAGGTTTAATCAGTCGCTGGTTGGAATCTTAGACATCTTCAGGATTGAGACTCATCATCTGCCGAGTGGTATATGTACCAATGGGACTCCACAATAAATAAGGAACTAGTAACAGTGCTGCCCAACCAGAAATAGTTAAGACTGCAAGTGTCAACAAAATACCGATAACGAAACCTGTACCACCAAGAATTGTACCCGCTTTCAAACTGCGAAGCCGAAACATGACAGGGGTGTAAGCAATGGTGACAATTTCTAAAAGTAGATAGAAACCCATCATTAACCACGTTGTAGTGCTTCCGGGGTCATGTTCCCAGATAATATAAGCTGACCAAGCACCACAAATAAAAATTACAGTCCAAATGACCGGAATTGCGGCTTCAAAAGTTAGCCATCTAGGTCTTTGTAAGCGTTTGAACCATTTGCGATCGCTTGGTGTAATCAAGTTAGCTGCCAAAGCAACCAAGAAAGCTACACCCCCAATTACCATCCAAGATTTAATCATGCTGTCTTTTATCCTTTAGCGATCGCTATCTATCGCTTAAATATCACTCTTTATAGAGGAATTTTGTCAATTTAGTTGCTAAAAGCTCATCATCCCTGAGTTTGATAACTGGCATCAGTCGGTAATATTTATAGTATAGAACAGGGAAAATTAAGACTTATGATATTAAATCAAGGGGTAATTTTATTCCTTAAGATCAGAAGATTCTTTCTGTGGGTGGTGGTATACGACAAGTTAATAGAAATATGATTTGTTGTAAGTAGGTAAGAGTATGAATCAGATGGAAAATAGTATGGAAACTGAGTCAGAAGCGAAACCACTTGTACCACCATCGGTTCATGGAATTGCTAATAATATTCGCCTCACAGGCTGGATTGCCTTTTGGGTGCAATTAACACTAGCTGTGGTTTCCGGCTTAGTTTTGTTATTTGTTTCTACTGGTCGTGAATTTTCCAGTCAACCGAATGCAGGGCTGGGAGTTGGTATATTTTGGGCTGTATGTGGAATTTTAGTACTGTTATTCAGTGTATATTTAAATTTTCGTTACACTCGTTTAGGTAAACGTTTAGATAATCCTAACCCTTCTTTGCATCCCAGTAAAGCAGACACGATCGCAGCTATACGACTGGCAATCATGGTGGGTTTAATAGGAATGTTATTAACTTTATTAGGTGCTGGTTCAACCCTAGGAGTGCTAGTAGCAAAATCGATCTCCCAACCCCCAGGTGTAGCCATTACTGACCCTTACAAAATTATTCGAGCGCTGGATGTATTCGTAGAAGTAGCGAATGTTAATGGTATCGCTGCTCACTTTTTAGGTACTATTGCTTCTCTATGGTTGCTGGAGCGAGTGAATCAACATTAAGTTAAGAGAATAGGGAAATCCCCATCAATAAAATCGCGCAGCGGTACTAGCTCGGTTTAGCAAAAATTGTCAGCAACACAGGCCCTAATAAATAGTGGTGACTTAAACATAATAGTCCCGTAGAAGATGCGATGAGTTCACGTTGTTTAGGGCTATAAAGTTTAATTCCTAACGGAGATATGGGCAACTGCTGTAGTTCCGTCTCTTTTTTAGTAGTAATATCAACCAAATAGAAACGCCCACCGGGAGCAAGCACCCGCGCCACCTCACTTAGTACCTGTTGCGGCTCCAAGTAATGTAAAAAACTTATGGTGTTGAAAACAGCATCAAACTGGCCTTCTCCAAAGGGAAGAGATTCAGCTTTACCTTCAACATAAATTAAACGTGGATGGTGACGGTTACTTAGTCTGGCTACCTGTAACATCTGAGAAGATAAATCTAATCCTGTGCCTCGCAAGTCAGGAAATTGAGTTGCCAAGCGCTCAAGTAAGCGTCCAGTCCCACAGCCTAAATCAAGTACATTTCCTCGTTCTGGTAAATCGACGTATTCTAGCAACCGTTTGTGGATAGCTAAGTAAATCACTGAAGGGAAAAGCCAATCATAGCTCTTCGCCCAGCGATCAAAAAGTAGTTTTTTGTTGTTGAGAAAGTTGTGAGTCATCAGTTTTCACAGCTAATTGTCTTAAGTCTAATGCTTCAGTTTGGTTAACTATTGCCAATGCCAAAGTTAGTGTTATTAATCTCAATCACCTCTTGAATAAATTTATTCCAGATTTCAGTAGGAACCCAAATTTTATCTAAATCTTGTTTTGCCTCTTGCTCATTCATGTCTACAAAAAGGCGACGGTAAAGATATATAAAAACAGAAACTCTTTTATTAACAGCACAGTGGACAAAAACTTTTTTATCAACATTTCCTTTCATAACACTAAAAAATTCTGTCGCATTTTCAATAGTCGGATTTTCCCAAAGTACAGGAATATGTATATACTCCATATTTTGAGATTCCACAATTTGTTTTTCATCAAGTAACGCATTGTTTGATGTTGGTAGCGCCAGATTCACAATTAATCTGTATCCTGACTGTTTAATTGCTAGAAACTGTGCTGCGGTTGGTTGTCCAGAAGTGGCAATTTGATCGGATATTTGCAGAAAGTTATCTATATTTTCAAGAAGTTGGCTAGACATATTTTTACAGTAGAATACAGATTATTGTCGGGGCAAAGCAATGCCGTACCCCTTGAAAAGATATTATGAACAAGTCGTTAGGGCAGCACCACACTGATCTTTTCTTACCAACCAACCCTGAACACCTTGATATTCTATCAGCGCCCAATCTTTCTGACAGCTTAATAATTTGACATTTACATTAGGGGCAACTCGTTTTACTTTTCGGCTTTGCTGATTAGCACTTGCATAAAGATCTATCCCATTAGTACCATAGCCCCGTGTTGATATACCTAACTTAGGTACAAAAACCCATCCAGTTCCTTGAAATCCATCACTGGCATTCGTAATCTGCGCCCATTTGTAAACCGCAGCAATCACCTTAACTGTTTCATTAATTGGGATTCGCCCTAAAATTTTATTGCTAGTACTTGCACCACTCCGCACATTTAAGCCTTGTGGATCTGTATCAGTGACGTAGGCTAAAATATCGCACTTTTTGATATTAGTTGATTTTGCTAAAACAATTTGATTGGCTATACCAGTATTAATTAGCACGCTTATACCAATTAATCCTAACCCAATCGCTAGTTTTGACACTGGATAATTGCTATTTTTCCTCATAATCTTTCCTGTTTTTTGGTATCAATCGCCAGATTAAGTGTCCTATTTATAACTCAGATTTTATATAAACCAATTAATTCAACTTTGTCAGCAGATTGCTATATCAGGTCAAACAAATAAAAAGAGTGAGAATAGTGCGTCGTGTAGAGGGGATATACATCCAATTCTGCATTGATAACGAAAGAAAAGAAGAATCAGCACCAACAGGTAACTCTATTGGTATTGATTTAGGACTCACCTCCTTTTACACAGACTCTGATGGTAAAAAGGTAGAAAATCCCAGGTATTTACGCAAATATGAAAGAGCATTGCTCTTTTAAGGTAACTCGTAAAATCTATTATTTTTTCTCAGCGATCTCAGCGTCTCTGCGGTTAAAATGTATTTTATTCAACTACAAAGACGTAAAAAATACATAGTCAAGAGATTAAAAACCTTACACTTTACTGGGACTGACAAAGCTAAAATTCTTCATCATCGGCGGTTTATCCAATCAAAAGCAAAAAAATACCCCCCATTTCTGGAGGGCATTTTTTATTCAGCTAAGACTGAGAAGATTAGCCGTTGATTGCAGGTGCGCTTA
>JBBSOP010000079.1:0-13578 GCA_038259655.1 Chroococcales cyanobacterium | reverse complement strand
GAAAAAGACATCCTCAAAATCAGCCCATTCTTCAAACTAGCTTTAGTTAAGTTGTGTTCAAGCTAAAACAGGCTTACCCGTAGATACAGCTTGCTCAATAATATCAGCGGCTCGACTTACCCCCCCAGCGCGGTGAGTAGCTGCTTGTAATCTGAGCGCATTCTGTTTATAAGATTCTTTTGTCAACACCTGCTCTATAGCATTTCGTAACCTGGGAACATTCAATTTCTTAAGTGTGATAAACTCACCCGCCCCTGTCCAAGCGATACGGGCTGCTACTCCTGGCTGGTCGTTTGCAACTGGAATTGCCACCATTGGCACACCTTTCTTCACGCATTCCATTGTTGTATTCATTCCTGCATGAGTAATCATCAGGGTAGCTTTTTCCAACACTTCTAATTGAGGTGCATATTCAACTACTAAAGGATTTCCCAGCAGGTTTGGCAGTGATTCTGGTTTAGCGGAACCCCCTAGAGAAATGACTAACTGGGCATCTAATTTTTCACAAGCTGAAGCAATAGTTTCAAAAACCCAAATCAAACGATTTTGTAATGTTCCCATCGAAGCGTAAATTAACGGTTTATCCGTCAATTTTTCGTATGGAAAAGGAACAGATGCTCGATTAGCCGAAGTATGATAACTGCCTGTGAAATGGAACCAAGGAGGTAATTCCTGTCTGGGATATTCAAATTCAGCAGGTGCATTACTAATTTGAGCTAATTGAGAATAACCATCATTAGGTTGAGAGTACAGAGGTAATTTCCACTCTTGGCGATACTCGTCTACTAAGTCTTTAATTGGTTTGGCAACGCGATTAAGCAACGTGTAACCTGCTTGGTTACGTAAAATTGCCCACCAAGCTTGGCTATACTTCCAAGTAGTAAACAAAGGAGGAATACTAGGTTCTCGGTTCAGCACCACAGCACTACACACAGAGATGAAAGGGATTCCCAGAAAATCGGCAATTGTTCCTCCCTCCACTGAACTTTGGTTTACTAGCAAAGCTTCTACACCTGCTGCTTGCAGTGCTGCTGGAGCATCCCGAAGAGTTACAGCCGATATCTGTTTAAGCAACTCAATTGTATATTGCAATGCAGCTAGTCCACGCAGTTGTCCTAACTTGCTAAGAAATTCTGCTGATGAGCCAACTGGAAAATCTTGCTCTCCTATGGGCGAAAATTCTATTCCTGCTGCTAATACCTTGGGTTGAGTATCGAGGGTTCCAAAGTGGGTAACACGATGACCGCGCCTTTGAAGTTCTTGCCCTAGGGGAAGCATGGTGTTGAGTGGGCCTGTTGCTGCACCGGGGCTGAGAATACCAAAATGAGTCATGGTAAATTCATCTAGTTTTGTTCCAAGAACCTAAACTAAAAATACTCCTATAGTAAATACCTCTGCTGGGGGGTAGAAAAAATAGCTTAAACGTGCATTTACTGCAATTTCAAAAACTTATCTAAAGCTGCAACCATGCTGGGAGGCCAACGGCGGATATTTTTTACCCAGTTCATGTCTTTGTAACGACTATCAAGTCCATAAGCTGCTACCCAGTTACTTTCTGCTTCGCCTTTGTTGCCACTAACCCAGTAAGCAGCAGTGAGAGCAGCACGCATATCAGCAAACTTGGGATATTTACGGATTATATTCTTCATTTCGCGGATTGCTGAATCGGTTTGACCCGTTTCATAAAGGACGAGGGCATAATTGGCACGAGCAAAGGCAAAACCGGGGGCAATTTCAGTTGACTTTTGATAATCAGCGATCGCATCTTGCCATTTTTCTAAACCTGCTTTAGCATTACCCCGATTGTTATATGCCATTGCATCTTGAGGATCGAGTTCTAGGACATGATTATAATCAGCGATCGCATCTTGCCATTTGCCCAACCCTTCTAAGGCTGCACCTCTGTTCAAATAAGGATCGGTGACATTAGGTGCTAGTTCTATGGCTTTGTTGTAATCGGTCAAGGCATCTTGTAACTTGTTCTGACTTACCCGCGAATTGCCTCGATTACTCCATGCACCAGCATTAGTAGGAAACTGCTCAATAATCTTTGTCCAATACTGTTCAGCTTTAGCAAAGTCGCCTTGATTCGTGGCTGCAAAAGCCTGATCTGCCCACTCATCTCCTTGCTGTAGCTGCTCTTGAGTAATACTAGGCTGTTGAGATAGTGCCATAGCTGGTCTACTCCAGCCAAACACAAGTAAGAGACTGAGAAAAATACTAATTAATTTAATCATCTGTAAATAAGCGCATTGGGCATTGGGCACTTGTACTGAGCGTAGCCGAAGTATTGGGCATTGGGCATTGGGCATTGGGCATTGGTTATTCTTCCCCTGCCTCCCCTGCTCCCTAGCCCCTAGCCCCTAACTACAGTAACGAAAGCTGTTCATTATTGGGTGGTTTAAAGCCTAAATGCGTATATGCTGCCTTTGTCGCTACTCGACCACGGGGAGTCCGGCTTAAATAACCAATTTGCATCAGGTAAGGTTCGTACACTTCTTCAATGGTTTGGGTATCTTCACCTGTAGCAGCAGCAATTGTTTCTAACCCCACCGGGCCACCGTTGAATTGTTCAATAATCACACTCAACATTTGGCGATCTGTCCAATCTAAACCAAGGGGATCTACTTGAAATAGTTGCAATGCTTCAGATGCAATACTTTCGGTAATTTCTCCTGATGATTTCACTTCTGCATAATCACGTACCCGCTTAAGTAACCGATTAGCAATCCGTGGTGTACCCCGCGATCGCCTGGCAATTTCTACAGCACCATCTTCTGTAACCGGGGTTTGGAGAAATTGAGCGCTGCGTAAAACAATTTTACTTAGTTCGTCAACTTCGTAAAACCGCAGTTTCTGCACTAAGCCGAAGCGATCGCGTAATGGTGAAGTCAGCGCACCTACACGCGTTGTAGCTCCTACTAAGGTGAATTTTGATAGTGGTAAACTCCTGATGCGGGCGCTAGAACCTTTACCAATGGTGATATCTAAACGATAATCCTCCATCGCTGGATAAAGAATTTCCTCTGTCATCCGCGAAAGACGATGAATTTCGTCTACAAATAAAACATCTCCGGGTTTGAGGTTCACTAGCAACCCTACAATATCCCTGGGGCGTTCTAACGCTGGCGCACTAGTAATTTTGTAATTTACCCCCATTTCTGATGCTAAAATCATTGCCATTGTCGTTTTACCCAATCCGGGAGGCCCGTATAGCAGCAAGTGATCCAGCACCTCACCTCTAGACTTGGCTGCTTTAATGGCAATGTCGAGGACATCTTTTAGGTCTTTTTGCCCGATGTAATCAGCAAATCGCTGTGGTCGGATACTCTCTTCTTGCTTACCTTGTTCATCAATAGCAGCTTCAGGTTGCAAAACGTTTTCGTCGGGAGACGCTTTCGCCGACTTTTGAGGCTGCTTTGGTTGTCCGTTTGGTTCTTGAGGCTGTTTTTTCGAGGAGATTATCGCCATAATTCAGCTATCAACTTTGACTTGAGGACTGTTTGAGCGCTATATCTGCCGCCATGCTTGCTACTAAACAAGGGATGCGAAGATTTTAGTTTGGGAATACGCACGCCAATTTAAAATTTAAATTCCGGACAATTACCCAGGAGTGCAAAAATTATTATGTTGTCTAAAAGAATCTTACCGTGCTTAGATGTGAAGGCGGGACGAGTTGTAAAGGGAGTTAACTTTGTTGATCTTAAAGATGCGGGCGATCCGGTTGAATTGGCAAAGGTTTACAACGAAGCCGGTGCAGATGAGTTAGTATTTCTGGATATTACAGCGACTCATGAAGATCGAGATACAATTATTGATGTAGTTTACCGCACTGCTGAGCAGGTCTTCATTCCCCTAACTGTCGGTGGTGGTATTCAATCATTAGAAAATGTTAAAGTTTTATTACGGGCTGGAGCAGACAAAGTTAGTATTAATTCTGCGGCAGTACGTGAACCAGACTTGATTAATCGGGCAAGCGATCGCTTTGGTAATCAATGCATAGTTGTTGCTATTGATGCCAGACGTAGAGTTGACCCCAATAACCCAGGCTGGGATGTGTATGTGCGAGGTGGTAGAGAAAATACTGGTTTAGATGCCTTACTTTGGGCAAAAGAAGTAGAAAAACGAGGAGCAGGAGAACTGCTAGTTACAAGTATGGATGCTGACGGTACTCAAGCTGGCTATGACCTTGGCTTGACAAGAGCGATCGCCGAATCTGTACAAGTTCCAGTAATTGCCTCTGGTGGTGCAGGCAATTGTGAACACATCTACACGGCACTAACAGAAGGCAAAGCCGAAGCTGCACTATTAGCATCATTACTGCATTACGGTCAATTAAGCGTCTCACAAATTAAGAATTACTTAAGCGATCGTCACCTACCTGTACGGTTGTTACCCTGACTGGAAAACATCGTCGAAAACTAACCACATCTATCGTAAGTTAGATACAGTTCTCTAAAAGGGTGTTAACATTGGTTTACAAGTATTAATAAATATTAAGAAATATGTTGATTCCTATTTTACTATTTGATGTGGCGCTGGTGGCATGGTCACTGCACCTAATGGAAAAAGCCGTTGAACACAAAGAATTTTCTTTAATGTTAGCTGGTACATTGGTAGCTCTAGCTGCTGCTGCCATGCTAGTAGTTTACTTTTTGATGGGTCACTGTATGACCTATTTATTGCAAGTTTCTTAACCAATACTGAGTTTAGAGCAAAAACTTGACAAAGCATTAATAGCTAAGGCAATATAAATAACGCATTGTAAGGGGTTATAGCTCAGTTGGTAGAGCGCTGCAATGGCATTGCAGAGGTCAGCGGTTCGAACCCGCTTAGCTCCATTTGAACGTTCAATAACTACATTCCTCAAACGTCTGAATCACGGATTTAGACAGATTCAAGGATGACACGGAGTTAAGAACCTGTGTAATCTTGTAATCCTTATCAATCCGTGATTCAGACAATGAGTAGCTTAAAATATGCTGACATTACCCAAAAAATTATAGGAGCTTCTTTTGAAGTCCATAAGTTTTTAGGTAACGGCTTCCAGGAAGTTATTTACCAACGCGCCCTAGCCTACGAGATGCGTCAAGCAAAACTAGAATTTGCCCGTGAAATATAACAGTACATTTACTATAAAAACCTACCCGAACCTATCGGTACACGCAGAGCCGACTTTGTAGTTGAAAACAAAATACTCGTAGAACTAAAAGCCGTCATCCAACTCGAAGATGTCCACTTAGCCCAAGCCCTCAACTATTTAAAAGTCTATAAATTAGAAGTTGGATTACTGATAAACTTTGGTAGTAAAAGCTTAACCTTCAAAAGGCTTGTCATGTAGAACGCGGATTAAACTGATTAAAGGATGACACGCAGTCAGAATCACGCGAATTGTGCGCGTCGCTCCACTCTGCCAAGTGCGATTAGACAGATTCAAGGATGACACGGAGTCAGAATCTGTGTCATCTTGCAATCCTTATCAATCCGTGATTGGTGTTGGCTACTTTTCCAGCATCTATAATTAATCTTGCCCTCTGAGAGTTCGTTACCATGTCGGAAGAAGATATCCGTGCCGCCAGATTAGAAAAAGTAGCTCAACTTAAGAAACTAGGGACTAATCCCTATGCCTATCGTTGGGAATCAACTGATCACGCAGCGCAATTGCAAGAAAAATTTGCCGATTTACCCAGTGGTGAAGAAGTTGATTTAGAAGTTGCCATTGCTGGGCGCATTATGGCGCGTCGCGTTTTCGGTAAATTGGCTTTCTTCACTTTGCAAGATGAAACCGGCACAATTCAGCTTTACCTAGACAAAAATCGCATCCAAGAAGGCATGGCAGATATTGATGCTGATGCCTTTACTCACTTGAAACAACTCACAGATGCAGGTGACATTCTAGGAGTTAAAGGTACTATTAAACGGACTGAAAAGGGCGAGTTATCCGTTTACGTTAAACAATATACTATCCTTACCAAATCACTGTTACCCCTACCCGACAAATGGCATGGATTAACAGATGTTGCCAAGCGCTACCGTCAGCGTTATGTTGACTTAATTGTTAACCCCGAAGTCCGGCAAACCTTCCGCCGTCGCGCCCAAATTACCGCGGGTATTCGTCGCTATTTAGAACAGCAGGATTTTCTAGAAATTGAAACGCCAGTTCTGCAAAGTGAAGCTGGGGGTGCAGATGCACGTCCATTTATCACCAAGCACAACACCTTAGACATGGACTTGTATCTGCGAATTGCTACAGAACTCCATCTGAAGCGGTTGATTGTAGGTGGTTTTGAAAAGGTGTTTGAATTAGGGCGGATTTTCCGCAACGAGGGAATTTCGACGCGTCATAACCCTGAATTTACCTCGATTGAAGTTTACCAAGCTTACGCTGACTACAACGACATGATGGCTTTGACAGAGGGGATTATTACCACTGTCGCTCAAGAGGTACTTGAAACCCTGCAAATTACCTATCAAGAAGAACCTATAGATTTAACACCGCCTTGGCGACGAGTGACGATGCACGATGTAGTTCAAGAATTTACGGGCTTAGATTTCAATTCGTTCCCAACCTTGGAAGAAGCGAAAACAGCAAGTAAAAATGCTGGTATTCCTGGTGTAGAGGAATGCCAATCAATTGGTAAATTATTAAATTTAGCCTTTGAAGAGAAGGTAGAAGAAAACTTAATTCAGCCTACCTTTGTAATTGATTATCCGGTGGAAATTTCGCCTTTAGCAAAACCACACCGTTCTCAAGCTGGCTTGGTGGAAAGATTTGAGTTATTTATCGTCGGGCGGGAAACTGCTAATAGTTTCTCAGAACTTACAGATCCCATTGATCAAAGAGAACGTTTAGAAGCACAAGCGCAGAGAAAAGCGGCTGGTGATTTAGAAGCCCAAGGTGTAGATGAAGACTTTTTGACAGCCCTTGAATATGGAATGCCGCCTACAGGTGGTTTAGGAATTGGGATTGATCGATTAGTGATGTTATTAACTGATTGTGCCAGTATACGGGATGCGATCGCCTTTCCTCTACTCAAGCCTGAAGGCAGTTTGATTAAGCAATTTAGTTATGTTCCAAAAACTCAAACACTAACTATTGAATTTGATAGTGGCAGTGTTTACGAGTATTTCAAAGTACCTCCTAGTATTAAGGAAGACTTAGACAATGCACCATCTACAGGTCAATACTTTAACAAGTTCATTAAAGGTAAATTTAAATTTGAACAATTGAGTTGAGCTTTTCCGTCGGGTGCATTGCCCGACAACGCACTTTAACTTACCTTTGTGCCTTTGTGCCTTTGTGGTTAAACAAATTATTCAACCGCAGAGGCACAGAGATATCAGAGAAAAAAAGAAATTTTTCTAGTCATAGTAATCATTAATTCGCTACTTCAGCTACTTCAATAATGCGCCCTTCATAATCTTTAACTAGAAAATTTAGGGGCTTCTGGTTGCGAATCTTAAACTTTAAACCGCGCATTTCTACTCGCAATAAAATCATGTCTAGGCAATCGCGATCAAAGCAAACGTGACGTTGCTGATTTTTAGTACCCAAACTAGCTCCAGTAATGACGTGTAGCTGAGTATTCTTCTTCATTTGATACCACAGTCCATCATTGGCATTATTCATCATCCTGCCAGACAAACTAGGACTAGTGGACATATACAGTGGATCAATCCCGGTTGCGCCCATAGTTTGTTCGTAGTTGTAGTAGTAGTGCAAAGGCACTTCAGCTGCTGGCAAGTCTAGCAGCCCTTCATACAACTGTCGTGCAACCTCCAAATCAGACACCATCACTGTGTGTACTTTAGGGGCGCTGGTGAGAAACATCCACATAGCACCTGCATAAGCTGCCAGCAGCATCACCATAATGCCTTGGGTAGAAAATAGACTATCCAAGGGCAAGGAAGGCAAAAAAGAACCTAAAGTCAAGGGAGCGAGCAGAATATTCATCGCACTGACTGCTATAACCATGAACAAATTAAATATTGTATAAGGGAGCCGCTTTTATTATTGTCGATAAAGACTAAAAATTAAGTCCTTGTTTCTAGTTTATCAATACTAAAGTAGTCTGAGTCTTAACGCACCAAATATATAACTGGGTGAGCTGCAAGACTACCATTTCCAATATTATTTTAACCACTATCAACCGAATGGCTTATGCAAATTCCTCATTTTTCCGAAGCTAATCACCCGCTAGTCAAGTCGCTGTTCCATCACAGTGACCAAGAATTGCTGGATTTGTTTCAAAGCAATCCAGATGCTGGAAAGTACTTTACGGTGATTTTTTGCCGCTACAGCCCTATAGTTTACACCTTAATTCAGCATTCGGCGCGATCGCCTGTGCAAGCAGATTATCTGTTTACCCTGACTTGGCGACATATCTATTACGAACTCGGTGGACTCAATTTAACTGAACCCCAACCAGGACAGGAAGCTTTAACTCTGCAAAATTGGCTGATTAATATTACAGCTTTCTGTATTAATGAGCTTAAAGTCCCTCCCACAGAAGCAATTCATTATTCTCTGCAAGCAACTTCGCCGCCATTATGGTGCTACGTCGAAAAGGCATTAGACCAATTGCCACCAATTTTGCGGTTAATGGTTCTAATGGCTCAGACTTTCCATTGGAGCGAAACTAGAATTGCTGCCTATCTCCAAGCCGAAGGAGAAAAAATATCGCCTCCCGAAGTAGCCAATTTTCTCCAGGAAGGCTATCGTATGCTAGAGGACAAATTACCTACAGACATCCGCACCATCTACTTGGGCGAAGATTCAGTCCAATTCTAGTTTAAGTATATATGCGTACAAACGTAGTGCTAATTATGAAAAAATAAAACTTCTTCTTAAACCTTCTACTTAAAGCCGAAATTTCACGGGTTAATTTTTATGAAACAACGGCATTTATTGTCATTAGCTCTCATTCTTCGTACAGAATACTTGGTAAATTCTCGCCGTAGTGCTGGACTCGCTGCACGACTCACTTTTTATTTTTTACTTTTTACTTCTTTGCTCACTCCCGTAGCAGCAGGTGCTGCTGATATTACCCAACAACTTCACCAACCTTTAAGTAATTCTAGTTGGCGACAATCTAGAGATCAAGCAGATAGCTTGTTGCGAATTGGGGAACAACAGTATGCCTCTGGGTATGCCGATAAAACAATTGACTCTTCTTTACAAGCGCTCGATATTTACCACTCAATTGGCGATATCCAAGCCCAAGGACTAACTTATAATTTACTGGCGAGAGCTTATATCCAACTGAGTCGTTTTAAAGAAGGAGAAAATGCATTACGGCGACAGTTAGGTATTGCTCGTGATACTAAGGATTTTCAATCTCAGATTTTTGCTCTCAACAACATTGCTACTTTATTAATGCAACAAGGAGAACCTGTCGCAGCTGGTAAAACAGTTCAAGAAGCACTGATAATTGCTCACAATGTCAAAAATATTGAAGGTGAAGGACTGTCTTTAAGTAATTTGGGATTAGTAACAGCTAGGCTAGGAGATTACAACAAAGCGATTAAGCTTTATGAAACGGCTTTAACTTTCCGCCGTCAGACTGGTGATACCCTCGGTGAGGCCAATACCTTAAATAATTTAGGTGATGCTTATCTAGCAGCGGGTAACTATTCAGATACAATTGGTACTTATGGGGCAGCAATGCGGATTGCTAAAATCAACCGCGATCGCACTAACCAACTACGAGCAATTGATGGTCTAGTAACAGCGCATAGTACTGTAGGCCGTTATGAACGTACTTTTGACTTATTAGAACAGCGCCTCATCCTCGCTCAAGAATTACAAAATCTGCGTGAGGAATTGAAATCTTTTGAATCTTACGCTCAAATTTATGAGCAGCTAGGTAACTACCCAACTGCCCGTAATTTTTATGAAAGAGCAATTGTACTATCACGCACATTAGAAGATAGCAAAAAAGAAGTGCTATTGATAGATAGACTAACTCAAATGCTGAAACGGCGTGTCAAGTAGTTTATGCAAAGGGACATAAGTAATTCCTCCCTACACCCTGTTTTAACGTGAGTTCGACGGTTGGAAAAAACTAGAAAATTTTCGCCCCTCTCCGCGTCGGAGAGGGGTTGGGGAGAGGTTCATCGAACTTTAGACTGTAGACTACTAATTAACGAATACTGTCCCGTCTTCTTGAACCCTGACGCTACCTTTATTCATATTTTGGTCGGTTGTCTCATCCAATTTAACTTCTAACATTCCCGGTGTTGAAGTAGCCTGGGGAACTACCTGAAGCAGTCCTCTATCTTTACGGTACAAAGTCAATGTTGTTGGTGCATTTAAACCTTGTAGCATCACATTTGATTTACCCTGTAGCATTCTGGGTTGGGTATCGCCGATGACTTGGTAAGTTATATCAGCTCCCGTTTCATTCACTAATCTAATATTTACCTTTCCATCTGCCAATGCAACCTGAGTGCTAGCGGTTTGTCGTTGACTTGGTAGAGGTGGTTGAGGCACAGAAACCGCTGGACGCACAGGAATAACTACCCCAGGAGTAAATCCTTGTTGTTGCATCTGTTGGGTAAGAGCATTAGGTGGACATCCTTGAGGCACTACATTCCTAGTGTTGAATGGTTCTTCGTAGTAAATACGAGGACATGGATTTACTCCAGGAGTGCTTGACTGGGGAGTTTCACCGCCTACACTCATTCCTCCCTGATACGGTGATGAGGAGGTAGGCGCGGGTGTGGGAGTCATGGGCAGAGTTCCTTGAGCAGCTAGCTTTCGAGTTAGCGCATTAGGAGGACATCCGCGTGGCGTTAAAACTTGATTATTGTGTGGTTCCTCGTAGTAAATACTTGGACAAGGGTTAATTTTAGAAGTAGTCTGTTGTGCTACTGCTGCTTTAGTGATTACTGGCACGCTAATTAGTAATCCTCCGCAAATAGCCCCGAATAACCCGGCATACTTGCGAAAATTTAGGAAATTATTATTCATTGTTTGCTCCTGAGAATTTCTCGACTTTTTTCTTAAAAAATTGTAATTATTTGACTTAATTAAATTTAAATCGGAGTATTTAAAAATTAACTCTATATCTAAATTTATTTTTTAATTAAAAATAATGCTTTTGTTCATTAATTATTAATCATTAATTCAATCATAACAATTATAGTTTTTGATTTTATCTAACTATAGACTTGAAACTAATATCAATTAGAATAATTATTTCCTTCTTTAGCATGAAGAAAATAAATTAGTTATTAGAAAATGAAGAGTTTAAAATCCATGTAGGTGGCCTTTCTGCTTTTCTGGAAAGGCCACCTACACGTCTGATGTGTCTAGTTGCGACTTTTAGTTAAGCTTAAGCTTCTTCCCAAAGTTGACGAACTTTATCAGGCAACCAGCTTGCTATTTCTTGAATCCTTTCTGAGGATAATTCATCCTTTGTGGCAGAAAATACCGCTTTAATTACTTGTTCACGGTCTAAATTTGGTGGCATACCACCTTCATTTGCTACTCTGAATAAAAAGCGATCGCTATCAATTTTAAAAATACCAGGGCCTTGCCAAGGTGGACGCACCCGGCTCAAAAATCCCACAATCGGATTTGTATCATGCCACAAATCGGCAATTTCCATTTGCACCGATTTATCTTCGGTAATTTCGGCTGGTTTGTGCAGTTCACTTTCAACTCTGTCGGCGGCTTCTGTAGTCATTAAGTCGCGCATTACCCGATATGTTACTTCTGTGATATCCCTAGCATCATAAACGTCTGGCAGACCACTTTTGGCCATTACCTTTTCTAAGAAAGGCATATCTTTAGTAGCGATGGGAACTGATGAGCCTTTCTTTAAACTTTCGGGTGGATTATTTTCCATTTCTTCTAGCATTTTGCGTCCTTTTTCTGTTAGTTCAGCTTTTTTAAATGTAATCAAGTGAGGCAAAGGCCCATCTTGTGATCCGTAAGTGTTGGCAATTCTCATGTCAAACTCTTGTGGATTAATAAAATCAGGGACATCTTCTTGTTTACCGTAGGCATTACCTGTAAACTCAGCATTAATGTAATGGTTTTGATTCAGGTAATCTAAATGTCCCAAGAATTGGGCTGGTGTTAATTTTTTACCTAATAAATCAGCTTCATTAAACTCAACCTCGTGCATTCCCTGCCCAGTTTCATTAATTTTTTTGAGTAAAATGTAAGCTACGTCTTTTCTTATACTAATAGGCATCTAATCCTCCCAAAATCTGTCGTAGATGCATTTTGCCAAGCTCAATCTATTAGTTAGTATTTCTTTCCAGCATGGATAGTAATATCAAACTATTAGCAGTTCAACTCATGGCTCAATCTTGCAAGCTTTGTAAACTAAGTTAGTATGTAAAGTTATTTGTCTTCATCTGTCACAGGAAACAAATACTGAATATTTAATTTAAGACTCAAGAGTTATTGGTAAAGTGACAATGAAAGTAGTGCCTTTGTCAATATTGCTTTCTACTTGAATTTGACCTTGGTGATGTTCGACAATAGCTTGAGCGATCGCTAGTCCTAATCCTGACCCTGTAGCACTATCTATAGCTGTGTTTCCCGTCTTATGGGTACGTGCTGGATCTACTCGATAAAAACGGTCAAATAAGCGTGGTAATGCTTCTGCGGGAATGCCAATGCCTGTATCACTAACTTTAATTTGCAATTGGTCAGTGTTGTAACGGATTCTAGAAACGCGGTTGCTGGCCTCTAAATGCATTAATTCTACATTTACTCTTCCACCTGCTGGGGTATATTGCAAAGCATTACCAATTAAATTTGTGAACAGCCGCACAAGTTGATCCCATTTGCCTACAAGTGTGAACCAATTTTCTAACAATTCGGGGTCAGTTGTGGAAGCAGGAGGATCAACTAAGTCTAAAGTGAGAATGATTTTTTTTTCACTCGCTAACAATTGTTGTTCTTCTACTACTTCCATCAGCAATGCATCTAGAGGACAAGGTGAAAAGCTATCTTTACTAATCCCACTATCTTGTCGTGCTAAAAATAGCAAATCATTGACTAATTTACCCAAACGCTGGGTTAGCCGTTCTACTACCTTTAATTGTTGACGGTAGTTTACAGAAGTATTTGTTGCTGGCTGTGCTAACTCCAAATCAGTCAAAGCAACTTGTACATTAGTTTGAATCAAAGCAATGGGACTTCTCAGTTCGTGGGAAGCATCAGCAGTAAATTGTTTGAGGCGTTGGTAAGATTCACCTACAGGTTCCATCGCTTTACCCGAAAGAAACCAGCCACTTGCAGCTACAGAAATGACCATTAACCAAATACCTAACGCCAAATCAATCATTAACTGGCGACTAGGTTTAGTAACTTCAAACCAAGGATGACTTACACGCAGATATCCCAAAACCTGCCGTCCGACTTGCACGCGTTGGGTTACTTGTCGCAATAACAGTGCAGAATCTCCCCATCTTTCCATCTCCCTATCTGACTTTACTACACGGACTGTTTCACCAGTGCGATCGCCATGAATGGGAATATTTAAAGGTTCAGATAAAGTTGACCAAATTAACTCACCATTAGGACTAAACCATTCTAAGTCTATGTGGTCATCTTCT
>JBBSOP010000078.1:0-13592 GCA_038259655.1 Chroococcales cyanobacterium | reverse complement strand
GAGACATGGAACGGCAATGGTGCAGGGAGATCGCTGGAATTTAAAAAATGCTAAATTTCGTGAAGATTTTGCTCCATTAGATGAAACTTGTCATTGTTATGCTTGTCAAAATTTTAGCCGTGCTTACATTTCTCATTTAGTGCGATCGCAAGAAATTTTAGCTTATACGTTATTGAGCATTCACAACATTACTGAATTAATTCGCTTTACCCAAAAAATCCGCGACGCAATATTAAGCGATCGCTTTGCCTTAGAATTTGGACATTGGTTAACTGCATCAGCAACAAAGGAACAGGAAAGTAACTAATGACCAAACCATGTTAAGATACATCTCAATTATGAAAGCTGTGTTGGATTAGGTGGATTTAAACAAATATGGAAGCAGCACTGTTATTAGCAAAATTGCCTGAAGCATACCAAATTTTTGATCCTTTGGTAGATGTTCTCCCAGTTATTCCCGTCTTCTTCTTATTGCTTGCTTTTGTGTGGCAAGCAGCCGTTGGATTCAGGTAATTTAACCTATTGCCAATTGCTGGGACAGGTAATCTAAACCTGTCCTATTTTTTTGCAGTAGCTTC
This sequence comes from Chroococcales cyanobacterium, assembly GCA_038259655.1. Classification (GTDB taxonomy): domain Bacteria; phylum Cyanobacteriota; class Cyanobacteriia; order Cyanobacteriales; family Nostocaceae; genus Halotia. Next base: position 13,014 of record JBBSOP010000078.1, on the reverse strand, counting down.
TACTTAAAAATTGATGTTTCTTAATGCTTTGTAATAGACTTACATAAAGTAAGTAAGATTAAGTATAAAGACCGTTTTCAAATCTGCCTTTCAGGTCAAGCTTACAGTCAACGAGGAATCAATCGGCTATGGGTAATATCAAATTTGTTAAGGAAGATAAAGAAGTAGTAGCAGCAGATGGTGCTAACCTCCGACTCAAAGCAATTCAAAATAACATTGATTTATATAAATTCATTGGCAAAATGACGAATTGCGGTGGTAATGGTCAGTGTGGCACTTGTGTCGTTGAGATTGTCGAAGGGATAGAAAATCTTTCTCCCCGTACAGATGTAGAAAATAAGAAATTCAAGAAAAAGCCTGATAATTACCGTCTTGCTTGTCAAACAATGGTGAATGGGCCAGTCAGCGTAGTAACTAAACCCTAAGTTTTGAGAACACAGACTAACCACCGGATTTATTCGTAGGGAATGCGTTACACCTTCTTACTTTTCTAGATTACGAAGTAAAAAAATAGGGCTAACACTGGCATCGATAATGCTATTCTAAAGTTGTTGACTGGAAATCAAAATTAAAGAGAGGCTTTCTTGCTATGCAAGTTAATGACCTGGGGTTCGTAGCGAGCATTCTGTTCGTTCTAGTTCCCTCAGTATTTTTAATAATTCTTTACATCCAGACTGCTAGCCGCGAAGGTGGAAAAGATTCTTAAGTACGGTTGTGCATCATTTAAAGAACCCCTACGCCAGTGGTGCAGGGGTTTTTATTTATAAGTTAAGCAGCTGTCCGCGCTAACAACACTGGACAAGTAGCATTAACTCGAACGTAATCAGATAAAGAAGCGCCTACTAGTCTGTCTATATCAACAAAACTTTTAGCCACTGATGGCCGGCGATCGGGAGAACCGAGTAATAATAAGTCTATGCTTAACTCCTCTGCCAAGCGACAAATTTCTTCACCTGGTTTGCCGGTACTACTAAAGCAACGAGTTTGCACTCCGTATTTTTGTGCTTCTGCAACTGCTGTAGCTAGAACTGAGTTTTTGTCTGGTGTAATTTCGTTGATTTCGGCTGTTTTGCCGCGCAAATCTGTAGTAACGTTAGTCAAAATTAACTGACTACCGGGAATGTCTCTCAGGAGAAATAAAGCTAAACTCAAACAGTATTTAGCTGAATCGGAGTTATCCATTGCCACCATCACGCGCTTAATTTTTTTGACATAAATGTCATCTTTTACCAGCAACATGGGGCGAGAAGATAGTTGAAAAACGTACTGACTAACTGAGTTCGCTAAAATTGATTGCAGACGCTTAAGTCCGCGTGAACCCATAATAATTAAGTCAGCATCCATTTCATCCGCTACTTTGCAAACTACATCTTTAGGATCACCTTGCCGCAAAATTGAAGAAACTTGGCTAGGATCTAAATTCAAAGACTGAATAGCACTAGCCAGAATTTTACCACCTTCTTCCCATTTATCTGTCATTGCAGCAGATGTACTTTGGGGAGGAACAACATGTAAAACAGTAACCTTTGCATGTTGGATTGATGGTACTTCCTTTAAGGTTTTGAGCATTTCTTCTGCATGACCCAAGCCAGAAACTGCTAGCAAAATTTTTTCTATCATTGTCATTTCTTGTTGTTAGAGTTACTTTGGTGTTTGCTCTTAGTATTTCGCTCAGATAACCTAGTCAGGAAATCGGTACAAATAAACTTTTAGTTATTAGCAATCGAACACATCACAAATAACTAAGAAATGTTGAGTTTTTTTGCACTCAGTTACCTACGTTTTCAACTAGGCTTCTAATGATTAAGCTTACTCTCAATCTACCTTGATAAACTTTATAAATTATTATGTTAGTTATTATTTTTAATCTATGTTTACTATTTTTAATTAAAAAAGAATTAAGTATTGCAAAGTTATACTAGCAAAATTAGCGCTCATATAAAAGTTTTTAACCATGAGACACAACTGTTTCACAAAGTTTCTAGATTTATAGAATATTGTTAATATTCGTTTCGTTTAGAGAACGCGATCGCCCTTGGGGTTGGCGGAGCCATCGCTATTCTAAAATTGTATATAAATGCAGTATTTGTACTCTTGACTAGCAATAATTAGCAGATAACGCTCAATAGATGTAGTAGTGACAATTAAGCTAAAGAAATCCAACACCTTGATCTAGCCAAGTTGGGTTAACGTGAGTCTCCAACGAAGGCGTACCGACGGGAAGAGCGAAAGAATGGATTAAATGCCCCATACCCATTTTGTAACTTTTTATCTCGTAGTTAATCAAATACACCAAGAAATGAAACAGTAACCTGTCATGCTGTAGAGGTAATATCAATTTTGTATGAAGTTACATAGAATAATCAGGTTAAAACCCTTGCAGAGAAATCATTTTAGCCTCTATAGGTTTCATGCAGCTTCACAATAATTTGGTACAAGGCAAAGTTCAGTAAGCTCCATTTTTCCTAGCATTAATACCATAAAACTACTCGATTAATTAAATCTTTATTCTGGAGAATAACCATGTTAGATATCGATGAAATGGGCAAAAAAGAGATCCATGATCTCTTGCATAAAGTAGGACATGGACACTTAGGTTGTGCTATTGAAGGTCATCCCTATGTTGTGCCTATGCACTATTATTTTGAAGAGCCAAATATCTATATCTTCACCACGGTTGGGATGAAGACTAAGTATATGGACGCGAATCCAGAAGTTTGTTTGCAAGTTGAAGAAGTCAACGATCTCAAGCATTGGCGCAGCGTTACTGTAACGGGTCAAGCGGAACACATCACTGAGCAACAAGACATTGATCGCGTGATGCAGTTTGTCAAAAGGCAAAATCCCACGCTTTCACCCGCTATTAATCGCACCTGGATTGATGCTTGGGGTCGTGCAGAGGTCATGGCTCTCTACTGCATACATCCCAGTGAAATGAGTGGACGAACCACTGATGGACTCAGCAGCCAGTAGTTATTGAGTTGGTTGCTATTGCTCCATAGGCACAGGTTAATAGCAACGAACTTATGGTGCGGCAAAATTAGATCGACGGTGAATCCGCCAGCTTATCTGTTCCCTCCGCTGCAATTCAGGAATGGCAAACCCTGATTAGCCATTGATTAAAACCTGATACGCTCATCAAGGCGCGATCTCATGACTGTATCTACCGATCAAGAAACGCTTTCGCATCTATCGTTAGAAGCATTACAAAAGCAACTGACTACTTCCAATCAGGGATTGAGCAAAAAAGAAGCTCTGCAACGACAATTAAAAGGTGGCTACAATGAGTTACCCGAAACAACCGTCAGCCCAATAATGCAATTCCTATCGCACTTTTGGGGACCGATCGCCTGGATGATTGAGGCGGCGGTGATTCTTTCTGCAATAGTTGGAGACTGGGTTAATTTTGGCATCATTTTGGTACTCCTAATTGGCAACGGAGTGGTGGGTTTTTGGGAAGAGTTTCAAGCGGGTAATGCGATCGCTGCTCTCAAGGCAAAATTGGCACTCCAGGCACGCGTGAAACGAGACAACACCTGGGCGCAGATTCCTGCCCGCGAAATAGTTCCTGGCGATCTGATCCGGCTACGTCTGGGCGATATTGTCCCCGCAGATGTACGGTTTTTGTCAGGCGATCCGGCACAGGTTGACCAATCGGCGTTGACGGGGGAATCACTACCCGTAGAATGCAAAGTGGGAAGTGTGCTGTACTCCAGTTCCATCCTTAAGCAAGGAGAATTGGATGGCATTGTCTATGCCACGGGAATTAATACTTATATGGGCAAAACCGCCCACCTGGTAGAATCTGCCGAGACAGTCAGCCACTTTCAACGAGCAGTATTAAAAATCGGCGATTACTTGATTGTAATTGCCCTGGTGCTGGTGGTAGTGGTGCTGGTCGTAACACTGTTTCGGGGCGATCCGTGGCTGACTACCCTGCGGTTTTTACTCGTGCTGACGGTTGCCTCCATTCCCGTAGCGATGCCAACGGTGCTGTCAGTGACGATGGCTGTAGGAGCGCAAAAACTAGCGAAAAAGCAAGCGATCGTGAGTCGGTTGGCAGCGATTGAAGAGATGGCTGGCATTGACATTCTTTGTTCTGACAAAACAGGTACTTTAACTCTCAACCAGTTAACTCTGGGAGAGCCTTTTTGTGTGGGCAACACGGCTCCAGAATCGCTGATCCTCAACGCCGCCCTGGCTTCTCGTGATGAAGACAAAGACCCGATCGATCTGGCAATTCTCGCTGGTTTGAAGCCAGATCAACCTTTAGATGCTTACCAAATTGTCCACTTCCAACCCTTTGACCCTGTGGGCAAACGTACCGAAGCCACCGTTAAAAGCGATGATGGTGGCTTTAAGGTAACTAAAGGTGCGCCCCAAGTGATTCTGGCGCTCTCAAAAAATGTCGCTGAGGTGCAGCCGCAAGTGGATCAAGCGATCGCAGGTTTTGCCAAACGCGGATTTAGATCCCTGGGGGTTGCCCGGACTGACGATGGTGATAACTGGCAGTTTTTGGGCGTACTACCGCTATTCGATCCACCCCGCAGCGACTCCCAACTGATGATTCAGGCAGTGAAAAAGCTGGGAATTGACCTGAAAATGTTAACGGGAGATCAACAGGCGATCGCTCGTGAAACTGCTCATCAACTAGGACTAAAGGGAGACATCCTTGATGCCAGTTTGCTAGCAGCCGCCGCACCTCACGAAACTGGACAAGTTAGCGATGCGATCGAAGCCGCCGCCGGATTTGCTCAAGTCTTCCCAGAACACAAATACCATATCGTCGATGTCTTGCAGCAACGGGGGCATCTCGTGGGCATGGCTGGCGATGGCGTTAATGATGCCCCTGCCCTCAAAAAAGCTGATGCCGGAATTGCGGTTTCTGGAGCCACCGATGCTGCTCGTGCGGCTGCCGATATTGTTTTGCTCACACCTGGACTTTCTGTAATCGTAGAGGCAATTCAAGAAAGCCGCCGCATCTTTCAGCGGATGAACAACTACGCGATTTACCGGATTACCGAAACCATCCGCGTTTTGTTGTTCATGACCCTTTCCATTGTGGTCTACAACTTCTATCCCGTCACCGCCATCATGATTGTGCTGCTGGCATTGTTGAATGATGGTGCGATTATTTCCATTGCCTACGATAACACCCGTCCCGCCAAGCGTCCCGAAACCTGGAATATGCCCATCGTCTTGGGGTTAGCAACTATTTTGGGGGTAACTGGGGTAGTTGAATCCTTTGGGATGTTGTATTTAGGAGAACGGTATTTTCACCTCGATCGCAGCATTTTGCAAACGCTAATTTACCTAAAGCTCTCCATCGCTGGGCATCTCACTATCTTCGTAACGCGTACCAAGGGGCCATTTTGGTCGATTAAACCAGCGAAAATTTTGCTAACAGCTGTACTGGGAACCCAAGTAATAGCAACCCTAATTGCGGTGTATGGCATCTTTATGACTCCAATCGGGTGGGGTTGGGCAGGATTTGTCTGGGCTTATGCGTTGATCTGGTTTTTGATTGAGGACTGGGTAAAACAGCGTGCCTACGGTGTGTTTAACCATGCTAAACCTGTCTATGTAACACGGGGTTTAAGACGATTGAATCAATGGTTTTTTCATAAGCCTGTTAACTAATCTGCTAGCCCGAAAATACTCTAATTCCACCCAGGACAATTTTGATATTTATCTTCCCAGTTGGCTAGCCAAGTATACGAAGTTAATCTATACCACTATTTTTGCGATCGTTATTATCATCACCATCTATCAAATTTTGAATTAAGAAATATCAAAATACTGGATGCAGTAATGACCAAACAAATTTCTCTTAATGCACTATGGGATTCAGCCACATCTGAGGATCGGGTATTCCACTTAGATGGCTTCACTCACCTACCAGAAGCAGCACAACGGTATCTCAAACACGCGATCGCGCCTGGAACACAACTCGCTTCTGCGGTTCGCTTGAAGATGCACGGCGAAATCAAATTGAAGAGTTGGATTCCATTCAAAGCAGAGCAAGTCATTTGCTGGGAACATGGACTGATTTGGAGTGCTACAGCATGGATGAATGGCTTCTTGCCCATTATCGGATCAGACCGCATCATAGACGGCGTAGGTGCGATGCAGTGGAAGCTTTTAGGATTATTCCCTGTAATGACAGCAAGTGGTTTGGATATTACGCGGTCTGCCATTGGTCGCCTCCAATCAGAGTCAGTGTGCTTACCGTCTGTGTTCTGCGGCGATGAAGTTTCATGGGTAAGTCCAGATTCATCGCATCTAGACTCCAGTTTGCATTCCAGTTTTGTAGTGCAAGGCGAGAGAGCCGAACTAGATTTCACCATTGATCAAACGGGTCGTCTCAAGACCTTCAAGCTACCACGCTGGGGCAATCCAGAAGGTGCTGAGTCCCATTATGTGGACTTCGGTGGAATTTTAGAGGAAGAGGGCAAATTTTGCGGCTACACCATTCCTACCCGTCTACGGATTGGATGGTACGTTGGCACTGAACGGTTTGAGTCGGAGGGCGAGTTTTTCCGAGCCACGATTGATGATGCAATTTATCGGTGAAGCTTAACTCGTGCATCGCTAGTTACATTTGATATCGTATTCAATCAATTCAATCAGAAAATCAAGCGATCGCCTGTTCATAGTCATAACAGTTGACAAAGCATGACGGTCAGAGATTAGGCATCAAACAGGCAATCCCAAGGCGATCGCCGTCAAAGAAGAATAAACCATCAACCGGAAAATCAAAGTTATTGCTAATAGCTTGTTGGCTTTTATTGTTGCTCTAATACTTGTGAACTGTACATCGCACCCGCCGTTGATGGTGCTAAATAGAACTGACTCACAGACAAGAACCTTTCGCTCTAACGGTGAACGCATCTATTTTTCCTCCACGAGCGATCGCGGCACGAACATTGGTGGCTTGGTTTTTCTGAAGGGGGCTTACCACGAAATCCGCAGTAAAATTGGCATGATGACTCTGGTTGCCCTTGCCATCACCGTAGCGTTTGTCTACAGCGTGGCGGTGTCCCTGGGATTAGAAGGAAATTCCTTTTACTGGGAACTAGCAACCCTATTTAGAATCCCTCAAAAATAAGGTGCGTTACGCTTGATTAACTCACCCTAAAGCGATCGCTAGTATTGTAAGTCTTGATTATTAGGCGATTGCATCAACAATCTATCTTTTAAAGGCGATCGCTATTCCTGTGAATCGTGATTTTTAGGCGATCTCTCTTTTGCTCTTATATATATCGTATATTAGGTATTGGAGCCTAGATCAAATGTCTAGACTTTTAAACTTCATGTAATTACTACAAGAATTTAACCGTGATTACAAATGCTAGTAGTCTTACCCTTGGCGCTCTCCGTCAAACTTTTGGCTTGAGACTCGACTCTAGCGATCGCTTTTTTGATGAATGGTTAAATAATGCGCCGACTCTAACCGAAGCGGAACTACAAGGACTAGATCGCCTCACTCGAAACTATACCTATCTCAGTCAAGAAGAACCACCTCTCGAAGAAATTGTTAAGCTTGTGGTTATATCACCATTGCTAGATTTAGCAGGTTTCTATCAGTTTCCTTTTTTGGTAAAAGCAGAAGTAAGTACCAATATCGAAGTTGCAGACGAAGCTAATGCTATTGCAGTTCAAGGCAGGATTGATATTTTGGTGATTCAAGATAGTTTTTGGATTTTGGTAATCGAGTCAAAGCCTGCAAGACTAGACGTTACGGCGGGAATTCCCCAAGCACTTACTTATTTGTTGAGCGCTCCCAACTTACAGTCAAGTTGTTATGGAATGGTTACAAACGGAAGAGAAGTATTGTTTTTGAAATGCGATCGCCACCAAAATGTCCCTCAATATACTCGATCCCATACTTATCGGTTACTTGAAAATACATCAGAACGTATCCAAGTTTTGCAGGGACTTAAACAAATTGGGGCTTATATTGGCGATTTGAGGAGTTAGGCGATCGCTATTCCTGTGAGTCGTAATTTTTAGGCGATCGCTTATCGCTTCTTAAATTTAGTGAGCGCTAATAACTTCTCGGAACTCAACATACGAAGCCAACCATTTTTACTTGCCTAATTTCGGCTAGAAACAGACAGACTTAACGAGCGCGTGCTCCAAGATATTTATGTGTGTTCCCAACAATCTATCGGCTGAGTAGAAGAAGTTGCACTAGGAAACGCACCCTATAAGATTGGCGATCGCCCTGAATAAATTGCTTTAATCCGAACAAAAACAAGGCGCGTTACATTTCATTAACGCACCCTACAAGATCAGCGATCGCACTTAGCCTGTACCGTCTTTAGCAAAAGGAACTTACTTAGCTTATCAAAGGATAACTACCGCAGATTTCATATTAAGTCAAGTGCGATCGCCTCAATTATCTATCTGCTAAAGGCTTTGCGGTATGCGATCGCTATATTTGATAACTAAGAAAAAGAAGTAGGCGATCGCCCTCAAAGAAGAATAAACCCTAAGCAACTCAGGTCTAAAGACACTGAGCTTTAGCCCAGATAGAACATACCAAACAAAGACATTTGTCCAAGCAATTGCCATCAACTTACTGTAATCACCGTACCCATACTTTCATTGCCTAACCTATCTACTGCACACACAGCATAGGTTCCTGATAGAACAGTGGCAAAATTTGTTCCTGCTGATAATACTCGCTGAATAACCCAAGTATCCCCGCTTTGGCGATAAAGTGTCCAAGAACGAACCGGCTGATTATCACCAGGCTGCCAATTGAGTTTAGGGCTGTTGAATTGGAGTTCTTGAGGAGGAGATGGCAAAACTGCATTCTGCCAAGACATAGTAGGTACTATTGCAGGTCTAGGATAAAGCGAATTTTTAAACTTGTCAGAAATACCTTGGCGATTTTCGTTAATAGAACTCATACTAAAGAAAATATTCCCCAATGACAAATTACCCGCTAAATTGCGGGTAATTTTAACTTGCTTCTCAATTTCTTCATCTTTCCAAGCCTTACCGTCCAGTTGTCCGATATTATTACCTGCATAGATGTGTCGCTGTTTAGGATTGCTGTCTGTCCACCATTTGAGCAATACAGGATAACTTTGTTGTGTTTGGTCTATGCGCCAATAGAGTTGAGGAGCTATGTAATCAACCCAGCCTTGCTCTAACCATTTTTTGGAGTCAGCATACAGCACACTGTAGGCATCCAAGCCGGAAATTCCTGGTGGTTGTCCGGGGCGGTAAATCCCAAAAGGACTAATACCAAATTTAACGTAAGACTTTGTAGCCTTAATTCCCTGAGATAAGCGCAGCACCATTTGATTGACATTTTCCCGCCGCCAGTTATCCAAACTGAGTTCGCCACCAACTGCTCTATAAGCTGCAAAGCTTTTATCATCAGGGAAAGCTTGGCCTTGGATGGGATAGGGATAAAAATAGTCATCTAGGTGAATACCATCAACATCATAGCGTCGTACAACATCAATAATGACTTCGTAGGCTCTATCTTGAACGATTTTCGCTCCTGGGTCCATCCATAATTGATTGCCCCATTGGTAAACTACCTCTGGATTAGTCACAGCTATGTGAGGACGGACATTAGGTGAACCTTTAGTACTAGTTTTGGCGCGGTAGGGGTTGAACCAAGCATGAACTTCAATATTGCGTTTGTGACATTCAGCGATCGCAAATTCCAAAGGATCATAAAATGGTTCTGGTGCTTTACCTTGAGTTCCTGTAATCCAAGCACTCCAAGGCTCTAACTGAGAAGCATACAAAGCATCTCCCTCTGGTCGTACTTGCAAGATCAGAGCATTGAAATTTAGCGCTTGTAATTGGTTGATAATTTCCAGGAGTTCAGCCTTTTGTTGTGCAGCAGAAAGTCCTGTTTTGGAAGGCCAATCACTATTCCATACAGTTGCTACCCAAGCTCCTCGAAATTCCCGTTGATGACTTACTTTGATGTTACTTGGTGAAGTTGGGGTTGGAGTAGGTATTGGTGTGGGATTAGGTATTGGTGTTGGAGTGGGTATAGGTGTTGGGGTAGATGTTGTTCCCGGCGGAACTACAAGGTAGACAGAGGTAATCTTTTGGGCATCGCCCAGATACACCAAAGCTTGATAGACCATCACTGCTACATCAGCACGAGTTGCGGCTACAGTGGGATTGAGTAATTTTACATTAGGATAACTAGCTACTAATCCTGCACGAGTAGCAATAGCCGCCTGATTTTTACCATAATTGGCAATTTTAGCTGCGTCTTGATAAATTTGCGGTAACGCATTCAGCAAATCTGTTTCTACCTTAGCGGCCATATCCAAACCATTGACTATCGCCACCAAGACATCACCCCTGGAAATCCGATCATTGGGGCGAAAACGCTGATCAGGGTATCCAATCAAAAATCCTGTTTCGTAAACTTTTTGAATGGCACTTATTGCCCAGTGATTAGCAGGGACATCAACAAAAGGAACATACTGCCGTTTGGGAGGTACTGTAAAAACTGCCCCAATGATGGCAGCAAATTCAGCACGAGTGACTGAGTTATCTGGGCGAAAAGTCCCATTAGGATAACCATTCAAAATACGCCGCACCGCTAAGGCTTCAATGAACAGACTTGCCCAATGGTTTTGAACATCCGAGAAACGTGTAGAGTTAGATACCATTGTTGCTTGCAGCTAACTTGCTTGATCTTAAATATCCTTAGTTAATTTAGCAATATTCAGAGCGATCGCCACTAAATTAGCGTATAAATTTTCACATTTGGTAATCTTCCATAGCCATCTGTGTGGCCAGGGGTTAAGCAGTAGCTTTCTTTTAACCCAAGAATCCCCCGTTTTATAAACGGGGGAGTATCAAATTTGATAGGTTTGAATTGCTTATGTACCTTGTCGTAACTTATCCAAAACACTGCGATCTTCTAACGTTGAAGTATCACCAGATACTTCTTGTCCAGATGCTAAATTTCGCAATAATCGCCGCATAATCTTACCCGATCGCGTTTTAGGCAAAGCATCGGTAAAGCGAATTTCTCCTGGACGAGCGATCGCACCTATTTCTTTGACAACGTGTTGTTTGAGTTCTTTACTTAAATCTTCGCTGGCTTTATACGTACCTTCAAGTGTAACAAAAGCAACTACTTCCTCACCCTTGAGTTCATCTGGCTTACCTACTACCGCCGCTTCTGCTACCGCTGGATGCGAAACTAAGGCTGATTCTACCTCCATCGTCCCCAGTCGGTGTCCTGAAACATTTAACACATCATCTACACGACCCATGACCCAAAAGTAGCCGTCTTCATCTTTTCTGGCTCCATCCCCAGCAAAATAAGTATAGTTACCATCTTGGGGGGGAATGTGTTCCCAGTAGGTGCGACGAAAACGTTCTGGATCGCCATAGACTGTCCGCATCATTCCAGGCCAAGGATGGCGTACAGCTAAATAACCGCCTTCAGTTTCGGGTACAGAATTACCTTCTAAATCTACGATATCTGCGATAATTCCAGGGAAGGGGAGAGTTGCTGAGCCGGGTTTGGTGGGAATTGCCCCTGGTAAGGGCGTAATCATAATCCCGCCTGTTTCTGTTTGCCACCAAGTATCAACAATTGGGCAGCGTTCACCGCCAATTACTCTGTGATACCACATCCAGGCTTCTGGGTTAATTGGTTCGCCTACGCTTCCCAATAGACGCAACGAAGATAAATTGCGGGCGTTGGGATGTTGTTCACCCATCTTAATAAATGCCCGAATTGCTGTAGGTGCAGTATAAAAAATATTGACACCGTATTTTTCAATTACATCCCAAAAGCAGCCAGGATTGGAAGCACGGGGCGCACCTTCATACATCAGTGTGGTTGCACCGTTAGAAAGAGGCCCGTAAACAATATAGCTGTGACCAGTAATCCAACCGACATCAGCAGTACACCAATATACATCAGTATCTTGCAAATCGAAGATCCATTTAGTGGTGATATGGGTGTACAAGTTGTATCCAGCAGTTGTATGCACAACTCCCTTTGGTTTGCCAGTACTGCCGGAAGTATAGAGGACAAACAGCATATCTTCGCTGTCCATTGGTTCGGCGGGACAATTGGCTGATACCTCTTTTTGTAAATCATGCCACCAATGATCGCGTCCGCCCAATTGCATAGAGGTTTCCTGTCCGGTGCGCTTGACAACTAAGACGTTTTCTACACTAGGAACAGCACCATCCGCTAAGGCTTTGTCTACTTGTTCTTTGAGGGGAACGATCGCATCTTTGCGCCAACCACCATCAGCAGTAACTACCAGCTTGGCTTGAGCATCAATTAAGCGATCGCGCAAAGCTTCGGCGCTAAAACCACCAAAAACTACACTGTGAGGTGCGCCAATTCTGGCACAAGCTAACATAGCGATCGCCGCTTCGGGAATCATTGGCATATATATACCAACGCGATCGCCTTTTTGTACCCCTAATTGTTTTAATACATTCGCAAATTGGCATACTTCCCGGTGTAATTGGGCATAAGTAAGAGTCCGTGAATCTCCTGGTTCTCCTTCCCAAATCAGCGCGGCTTTATTTTTACGCCAAGTGGTGAGATGTCGATCAAGACAATTATAAGAAATATTAATTTTGCCACCGACAAACCACTTAGCAAAAGGCGGTTGCCAGTCTAAGACTGTATCCCATTTTTGGAACCATTCTAATTCTGTTTGGGCTAAATTCGCCCAGAATTGCTGAGGATTGGCTTTAGCCGTATTGTAGAGACGTTGGTAGTCTGCCATACTTTTAATATGGGCATTTTGGGAAAACTCACTAGTGGGATGAAATAAACGCTTCTCTTGTAGAATTGATTCTATAGTTGGTTGAGACATAGTGATGACTATTACCAGATTTGTACTGAAAACTATTTTTAACGGTTTTGTACCAGATACTATTTAGATTTTCATTAAGTTAATTAGTTTACACCAAGCAAAAGCCAGCTACAAAGAAAACGTATATAGCGGTTTTTATATAACGTAGTACAATGTGGAAATCGAT
>JBBSOP010000077.1:0-13647 GCA_038259655.1 Chroococcales cyanobacterium | reverse complement strand
GGGCGATCGCCTAATCACAAATATGACCAACGTTTAGAACGCGCCCAACAATGGGCTAGACTCATGGGGGAAGGAATTTGGAACCCAGAAAAACCCATGCGTTTAACTCCAGCAGAATTTCGCCGCCTGAATCGTTAACTCATGACTCAACTACAAATTTTTCTCGATATTGCCACGGAAGCAGCATTAGCTGCGGGTGCAGTGTTGCAAGGTTATTTGGGTAAATTAGAAGATGCAATTACTGAAAAAGGCCGCCCTGGTGATTTAGTGACTGCTGCGGATAAAGCTTCTGAAGTGGTAATTTTAGAAATTTTAAATCGCCACTTTCCCCAGCACTCAATCCTCGCTGAAGAATCAGGTAAACTAGGAAACCAAGATAATGAATATCTCTGGGCGATCGATCCTTTAGATGGGACAACTAACTACGCCCACCAATACCCCGCTTTTGCAGTTTCCATTGGGTTGTTAATTAATGGTGTTCCACAAGTTGGTGTAATTTATGACCCTTTTCATCATGAATTATTCCAGGCTGGGGCTGGCTTAGGAGCAACACGCGATCGCCGCCCCATCAAAGTTTCAGAAACTGCCCAATTGAGTAAAAGTCTTTTGGTGACGGGATTTGCCTACGATCGCCGCGAAACATCTGACAATAATTATGCAGAATTTTGTCACCTCACCCATCTTACCCAAGGAGTTAGACGTAGCGGTTCAGCATCGTTGGATTTAGCTTATGTTGCTTGCGGGCGCGTCGATGGGTATTGGGAACGAGGGCTTTCACCTTGGGATATTGCCGCTGGGATAATTTTGTTACAAGAAGCTGGGGGCAAAGTCACTGCTTACGATAGCACTCCCTTAAAAATTGATTCAGGTAGACTTCTCGCTACTAATGGTTATCTGCACAGCAGCCTTAGCCAAGAACTAATGCAAGTTCCACCCCTATCAGCCTGGAAATGAAATTTTTTGACCATTGACTCTTGACTCATAGCAGTGAACGCTAGTCAAGTGCTAAAATTATCATTTGACCATAACTACAACAGGAGAATAATTCCTCAACTATGATCAAACTGCGCTTGAAGCGATACGGTAAAAAACGGGAACCAAGTTACCGCATCATTGCCATTAACAGCCTCGCTCGCCGCGATGGTCGTCCCCTAGAAGAACTAGGATTCTACAACCCTAGAACTGATGAAGTGCGATTGGACATTCCCGGCATCGTTAAGCGACTACAACAAGGCGCTCAACCCACTGATACCGTTCGTCGCATTCTAGTAAAAGCCAATGTTTTTGAACAGGTCAGTGCCACAGCCTCATCCTAATATCGAAACAAAATCTCCAACAGCTAGCCCCAACTATATTGGGCTGGTTAGTTTTTTAATGCAACCGTTTTTAGAATCTCCCGAAACTTTAAGCGTTGATTGTGAAATTTCTCATACCCTGAAACGGGCTTGGATTCGTATTGCCTTTGACAGCACGGATAAAGGGAAAGTGTTTGGTCGAGGGGGACGTAATATTCAAGCGATTCGTACGGTAATTGCCGCAGCGGCTGAAGTTGCTGGTCAATCAGTATATCTGGATATCTATGGCAGCAATTCTCAGAGCCGGGAGGGTACATCTTTTGATGAAGACCCACAAGAGCAATTACCACCGCCAAAAACGATAGAACGACGTGGCAACGATAGTCCTAGACCCATTGTTAAACCCCGTTTTCGTTAGATCAAAATTAGAAAAAAAGGAAAATAAGGAGGAGAAAACAAGCAACTGTAATTTGCTTCTTAATCTTCTTCTTACTTCCTCATCTAACTCATCCCAACTTTAACTATCTCTGTAGTCAAGTGAAAAAAAATTAGTAGATGCCATTTTGGGGGATAATGAGTCGATTAACTCAGCATTTAATAAATATTCAATAATAATTAATCAGGATAATTAGAGTGATAATCTTTACCGTTATAAGTCGGTAAAACCTTGATATAACTGGATATTGTCTAGATATTCCACTATAAAAATTACCCTAAGTGAAATAAAAAAACTGCGCTTTTATACCCCGTTATTAAAATAGTAAACTTTGTCAAAAACAGCATCCTTAAAAATTAAGCAATACTTATGGCAGATGCCTTAACAATTCCACTGCCTAACATTCCTAGTGCGATCGCTCTAGCAGGTGATAGGGAAGAAAATCTTAAACTCTTATCCCAGCAAACAGGAGCCAGCTTAGTGCTGCGCGGTCAAGAACTCCGCATTTCTGGCACAGAGCAGGAGATTGACTTGGCTTCTCGACTAGTGCGATCGCTTGAAGAAATTTGGATTAAAGGCAATAACATCTCCAGTGCAGATATTTTAACAGCCCGTCAAGCTCTAGATACCCATCGAGAAGAAGAACTACAAGAATTGCAGCGAGATATTCTCGCCAAAACTCGTCGAGGCGAAGAAATCCGCGCTAAAACTTTTCGCCAAAGACAATACATTGATGCCATACGTAGGCGTGATCTGACTTTTTGTATTGGGCCAGCTGGGACAGGGAAAACATACCTCGCTGTTGTTGTCGCCGTGCAAGCATTGTTGTCTAACCAAGTCGAAAAGTTGATTTTAACTCGTCCTGCTGTGGAAGCTGGCGAAAAACTCGGCTTTTTACCTGGAGACTTACAGCAGAAAGTTAACCCCTATCTGCGTCCACTTTACGATGCTATTTATGAATTTATCGACCCCGAAAAAGTCCCTAATTTGATGGAACGCGGTGTAATTGAAGTTGCACCACTAGCTTATATGCGAGGCCGTACCCTAAATCATGCCTTTGTAATTGTGGACGAAGCCCAAAATACTACACCTGCTCAAATGAAAATGGTTTTAACTCGTTTGGGTTTTCGTTCTCGGATGGTGGTTACAGGTGACACAACTCAAACTGATTTGCCATTGAATCAGCAATCAGGTTTAGCAGCAGCATTACAAATTTTGAAAGATGTCGAAGGCATTGGCTTTTGTCAATTCTCTAAAAAAGACGTTGTACGTAATCCCTTAGTTCAGCGCATTGTTGCTGCATACGAACAATACGAAAATTGACACTCACCGTCCTAGTGGTCTGTCAACCCAAAAATGACGGGTGGAGACAGGCAGGGGAAGCAGGGGAAGCAGGGGAAGCAGGGGGAGAAAAGAACCGGATTTTTTCCCATTAACCTAGCAAAGTTACCTTGGCAGACTACTAGGTACTTCCAACTAAAAATATATCTCATCGTTATAGAAGCAGGGGCAGGGGAGTAAGAAAAATAAAATCTGAATAAATTGGATAATTTATTTTTTGGAGTTCCCCTAAAGGATCAGTGATTTTTGGCTCTATACCTATGTTACTGGACTGGCAGATTGAAAAATCTGTTCAGCAGTTAGATCCAAGTCGGGAAAAGTTAGCGATTCGATGCGATCGCCATTTCGGAATTGCTTAACTTGATATTCTCCTTCAATTAACGAGTAAATCGAGATAGTTGGTTGTTTAGGATTACCAATGAATTTTCTACCACCCAAAGCTGCATAATCTACAATCCAATATTCAGGGATGCCAATAGCCTCATACTGACCAAGCTTGGTGAAGTAATCATCACGCCAATTCGTGCTGACAACTTCTATAACTAATGGGATTGATGATGGTTGCCTAACTGTTGATTTATTTCTCCATAAAGGCTCATTGACCAAGTTGAGGCGATTCAACAACAGCACGTCAGGCAAGAAAGCAAATTCACTTTCATTTGACTGAACAAACCCCATTTTCGGAATGTCATAGGGTTTTGCAAGACGGACGCACTCCAGCAAAATTTGCTTGATCAAGAATGCAATAAGTAATTCATGATCACCTGTTGGTGGTGGCATTTGCTTGATAAATCCATTATGCAATTCGTAACGTAACTGTGTTGAATTAGCAGGATACCAGTCTAGAAACTGGTCAACAGTAATTGTAATTGGTAGCGATTGAACCATTCATCTACCTCCTTTGGTCAAGGCTTTACAAAATCTCTTTCAGTTTATCTCCCCCATTCCCCAAAAAATTAAATTTGGTTCTACGATCAAATGTGCGGCTATTTCAGGATATAACCCTTGCAAGTAGTTAAATAATAACGTGCGATCGCCTCCTTTAATTGCAATTTTTCCTTGAGGAAATAAATCCCACCACGCCTTAGTAAAATCTCTAATTCCCGCTATTAATGTATAAATCACTCCACTTTGAATAGCCTCTGGTGTATTGAGTGCAAAACGTGGAGGTAAAGACGTAATAACTTTTGTCTCCACGATTGGTAATTGTCCTGTTTTTTGACCTAAAGTCGAAAACTGCAAACCTAATCCTGGTAAGATTGCGCCTCCGACTAAACATCGGTTGATATCTGCACCTGTAAAAGTCAGGGTTGTTCCAGCATCTATTACTAACATTGGGAAACCCCAAACTTTCCCAGCACCCCACAAAGCTAAGGCGCGATCAATCCCTAACGTAGGATACATGCCCAAAAGGGGTACTTGATCTAAAGTAATAATTTCAACATCTGGGTAATTTTCCCAAAGTGCCGTTTGACTGGGAACCACCGAAGCTATGAAGATAGGAGGAAGGGATAATAAAGATGCAGCAGTTTTGTGGTGGTTGGGAAAAATTACCAACAGTAAATCATTTAGTGTGTGACATTGAGCTAGCTGCTGTATTACAGATTCAGGTAAATGTCCGGTATCCCAAGTAAAATCAAGAGTTTTGCCCCTAAATAACGCCCAGTGCAACCGGGAATTACCAATTTCTAAAGCTAACCAAATATTCTCAATGGGACTCTGTGATTTCACAGTTTTAACTTTTTTAAGCCAATTATAAATTTTTTAATAAAATGTAACAATCAAGGCGTGTAACAATAAGGCCAGAGAAATACTCATCATGTCAAGGAGGGGAGTTATGGTAGCGCTCACCGAAAGAACTGAAAAACGACTCACCATACAGACTGTAGAAATTGCTCAACAGACAACAGCAATTCGCTCTCTAGACTGGGATCGCGATCGCTTCGATATTGAGTTTGGTCTGCAAAATGGTACTACTTACAACTCATTTCTGATCCGGGGTGAGCAGACTGCCTTAGTTGATACTTCTCACGAAAAGTTTCGTCAATTATATTTTGATACCCTAACCGGATTAATCAAGCCCACTGAGATTGATTATTTGATTATCAGCCATACTGAGCCAGACCATAGCGGCTTAGTCAAAGATTTGTTAAAAATGGCTCCAGAAATCACGGTTGTTGGTTCTAAGGTAGCAATTCAGTTTTTGGAAGATTTTGTACATCAACCATTTAAACGGCGGATTATCAAAAATGGCGATCGCTTAGATTTAGGCAATGGTCATGAATTTGAATTTGTGATTGCCCCCAATTTACACTGGCCAGATACCATATTTAGTTTTGACCACAAAACCCAAATTTTATTCACCTGTGATGCTTTTGGGTTGCACTATTGCTCAGAAAGCACTTTTGATGACGACTTAAAGGCGATTGAAGTAGATTTTCGCTATTACTACGATTGCTTGATGGGACCAAATGCACGGTCAGTCTTGTCTGCCCTTAAGCGTATGGGAGAATTAAAAACCATCAAGATGGTTGCCACAGGTCACGGGCCATTATTATCCCACAACGTTGAAGAACTAATTGGACGCTACCGCACTTGGAGTAAAAAACAAACCAAGGCAGAAACAGTAGTGGGGATCTTTTACGTTTCCGAATATGGCTATAGCGATCGCCTCGCCCAAGCGATCGCCAACGGGATTAGTAAAACGGGTGTCGCCATAGAAATAGTAGACTTGGGAGCAGAAGTAGATTTGCAAGAACTACGGGAATTAGTCAGCCGTTGTAGCGGAATTGTGGTAGGAATACCGCCGCTTTCTGGCGCTGCTCGTATCCAAGCTGCACTCAGCACCCTTTTGGGATCTGCCAAAGAAAAGCAAGTTGTAGGCATCTTTGAAACTGGCGGTGGCGATGACGAACCGATAGATCCTTTGCTGAGTAAATTCCGCAATTTGGGTTTGATAGAAGGTTTTCCATCAATTCGGATTAAAGAAACACCCACAGAAAACACATACAAACTGTGCGAAGAAGCCGGAACCGACTTAGGGCAGTGGGTAACACGCGATCGCAGCATCAAAGCCATGAAATCTCTAGGTGCGGACTTAGACAAAGCTTTAGGTAGAATCAGCGGCGGACTGTATATTATCACCGCCAAAAAAGGCGATGTCTCCAGTGCGATGCTAGCCTCCTGGGTGAGCCAAGCCAGCTTTAAACCCCTCGGATTTTCCATTGCGGTAGCCAAAGATCGGGCAATTGAATCACTCATGCAAGTAGGCGATCGCTTTGTGCTTAATGTCTTAGAAGAAGGCAATTACCAAAAACTGATGAGGCACTTTTTGAAGCGATTCGTTCCTGGTGCTGATCGTTTTGAAGGTGTGAAAACCCAGCCAGCCGAAAACGGCGCGCCCATCCTCACAGATGCCTTGGCATACGTAGAGTGCGAAGTTCAAAGCCGCATGGACTGCAACGATCACTGGGCAGTATACAGCACCGTCTACGCTGGAAAGGTGAGTAAGCCAGATGCTTTGACTGCTGTGCATCATCGCAAAGTTGGTAATCACTATTAAAGAGGGGATAGGTGCTAGGGGATAAGGGCTAGGAAAAAAAAGCAGGGGAGGCAGGGGAAGCAGGGGGGCAGAGAGCAGGGAGAAAAGGAGAAAGAGGTAATTTTTCTTCATCCCCCTTGCACCCTGCCCCAATGCCCAATGCCCAATGCCCAATGCCCAATGCCCAATGCCCAATGCCCAATGCCCAATGCCCAATGCCCAATTTCCTAAAAAAATATGCCACAAAATAAACCCCGTGATGTTCAGGTTTTCCCTGTTGCTACAGATACTAGAGTACTGCGATCGCGCAGTTGGACTAGACTCAGATTTGAAATTGAATACGCTCTTGGCAAGGGGACAACTGCCAATTCTTATTTAATAGAAGGCGATAAAACTGCCCTGATTGATCCGCCAGGGGAAACATTTACGCAAATTTATTTAGCAGCTTTACAACAACGTTTTGAGATTAAAACACTCGATTATGTGATTTTAGGACATGTCAATCCTAATCGCGCCGCAACTTTAAAAGCTTTACTAGAAATTGCACCGCAGATTACCTTCGTTTGTTCTAATCCTGGGGCGATAAATTTGCGGGGGGCTTTAGAAAATCCCGATTTACAAATTCTAGTGATGCGCGGGGAAGAAACCCTAGATTTAGGCAAAGGGCATCATTTAGAGTTTATTCCCACTCCTAACCCGCGCTATGCAGATCATCTCTGCACTTATGATCCCCAAACAGAAATACTCTACTCAGATAAGTTATTTGGAGTCCATGTTTGTGGCGATCAGGTATTTGATGAAGGTTGGAAAATATATACCGAAGATCGGCGCTATTATTTCGATTGTCTGATGGCTCCCCATGCCCGTCAAGTGGAAACTAGTTTAGATAAGCTTGCCGATTTGCCTGTGAGAATGTATGCCACTGGACACGGACCTTTAGTGCGCTACGGCTTAATTGAACTGACTCAAGCTTACCGAGAATGGACTCAACAACAAAAATCTGCTGATACTACAGTAGCGTTGATTTATGCTTCAGCTTATGGTAATACTGCTACTTTAGCCCAGGCGATCGCTCGTGGCATTACCAAAGCTGGCGTGGCTGTAGAATCAATTAACTGTGAATTTACAGAACCAGAAGATATCCGTGCATCTGTAGAAAAAGCCTCTGGTTT
Organism: Chroococcales cyanobacterium; assembly: GCA_038259655.1. Classification (GTDB taxonomy): domain Bacteria; phylum Cyanobacteriota; class Cyanobacteriia; order Cyanobacteriales; family Nostocaceae; genus Halotia. The sequence goes on along the minus strand of JBBSOP010000077.1, from coordinate 5,862 downwards.
TGTGATCGGTTCCCCTACTCTTGGTGGTCATGCACCCACACCTGTACAAACAGCTTTAGGGATTGTGTTATCCACCGCCACTAATAATAAACTGGCTGGGGTGTTTGGTTCTTTTGGCTGGAGTGGGGAAGCAGTTGATTTAATAGAAGGCAAACTCAAAGATGCTGGTTTTCGATTTGGTTTTGACCCCATCCGGGTGAAATTTAAACCAGATGATGTCACCTTGCAATTATGTGAAGAAGCCGGCACAGATTTTGCCCAAGCACTCAAAAAAGCGAAAAAAGTGCGATCGCAAAGTGTTCCTGCTACGACTGTAGAACAAGCTGTAGGCAGGATTATTGGCTCATTATGCGTTGTCACAGCCAAACAAGGCGATATCTCTAGTGCCATGCTAGCCTCTTGGGTAAGTCAAGCCAGCTTTAATCCTCCTGGTTTAACCATAGCCGTTGCCAAAGACCGCGCCTTAGAACTGCTGATGCACTCAGAAAACAAATTCGTTCTTAACATCCTGCAAGAAGGCAATCACCTGGGTTTAATGAAGCACTTTCTCAAACCCTTTAGCCCAGGACAAGACCGATTTGCTGATGTCGCTGCTGAGTCAACTGCAAATAATATTCCTGTACTTAATGATGCCTTAGCTTATCTAGAATGTACCGTACAAACCCGGATGGAATCTGGCGACCACTGGCTAATTTATGCAGCTGTGGATGATGGCAAAGTGCTAAATCAAGATGGTGTCACAGCCGTCCATCAACGCAAGACGGGAACTCATTATTAGACATTTCGGACTTGTTCTAGCAATTTTTTACGGTTTACAATAGGTTTGTACTAGTGTGAAACAGTTACTTGATAATTGTTATGCTAATCCAGTTTCGGTTTCATCCAGAGAAAGCTGTTGAAGCCGCAGCTATACTTTTAAAGCTGCATGGTAAACCTATGAAATATTTAGGCTTGCTTAAGATGCTTTATATAGCTGATCGTATTGCATTGCAACGCATGGAACAACCGATTACTGGCGATCGTTACGTATCAATGGATTACGGACCTGTTCTTAGCGGCGTTTACGACATGATTAAGGGGAAGCCCGTTGATCATGGCTTACCTCTCTGGTCTAAGTTTATTTCTCCTAGTAGTGCAAATTATGATGTTTCCTTATTAAGTGATCCAGGGAACGAAGACCTTTGCGAAGAGGAGGAAGAAATTATTCAGCAAGTTTATCAAGCTTTTGGGCATCTTGACCCGTTTGATGTTGCTGAGTGGACTCATGATCTTCCAGAGTGGAAAGACCCACATGGCTCTGCAATTCCAATTATGGTAGAGGATATTCTTAAAAATGTGGGTAAGAGTGAAGAGGAAATAGGCGAAATTCAGCAATCAGCCATTCGGGAAGCATACCTAGATAGTGTTTTGCATGGCTAGTATCACCATTAATTTGGGAGATGCATTTTTGCTGGATACGCCTCCCAACAGGGAACATCTCTATATTGCAATTGCACAAACTTCTGAAAAAGACTATCTATTTGTTAATATTACTAGCCGCAGACCTAATTCTGAAACTACCTGTATTCTCCTACCAGGTTTAGATGTACCAAGCTTTATAGTTCGGGAATCGGTAATAGCTTATCAATTTGCCCGTGAGAAATGTTACTGAACTAGCTGAGTTGATAACTATTGATAGCCCAGTTCCGAAAGGATCTTGTTCGATGGCTGTTCTTACACAAATTCAGCAAGGTGGTTTAGTCTCCAAGCGGTTGAAGAATAGGTATAAAACTGCTCTTAAAGCTTTCTTGGAAATACCGTAAGATCTCGAATATTAACTTTAGAGTTTATCAATTTTTATGATTCGAGAGTGGTTGCAAGGGGAGTATTCAATCAGCACAGATGTTAGTCAGCTAGATCTAAATGTCATACATCAATTTCTCGCAACTTCTTACTGGGCAAAAGGATTGCCGTTTGAAGTTTTACAGAAATCTATTCAAAATTCCCTAGTATTTGGCTTATATAAAGGGAAACAACAGATTGGCTTTGCCCGCCTATTAACAGACTATGCCACATTTGCCTATGTCGCTGACGTGTTTGTTTTGGAACCTTTTCAAGGACAGGGTTTAGGCAAGTGGCTGATAGAAACGATCATTTCCTATCCTGAATTGCAGGGATTACGTCGTTGGTTGCTTGCAACTAAAGATGCACATGAGTTGTACCGACGATTTGGATTTACTGAACTTAAGAATCCAGATCGTTTTATGGAAAGAAATGACGAAAAATAGTCGCAATAGCATTTACAGCATTGGTTTCTATAGTATTCGTATAGAAACTAACTTATTGCTAACGACAAAAGATATTTTTATTCAAATACTGATTGAGCTAATAAACCTTTAATAAAAGTACTGAATGTTCAGCATCTATATAACCAGTGCTAGCAGGGATGTTGCGCTTCTTAATCTGCAAATATAGATTTTAAATCACGATAACCGCTAACTACCCGTACAATCACAATACTATCTTCAAAAACTCGATAAAAAATAATATAGCCATCTAAAGGTATTCCTCTAAGGCTGGGATCTAGCTTGGCGTAACTTCGTCCTATATTTGGGAATTGAGCTATATTTTGGCACTTCTTATTAAATTCTTGAATAAATCTTTCTCCTGCATTGATATTGCGAACTAAAAAATAATCCAATATCTCATCTAAATCAAGACTTGCTTCCTTGGCAATAAAGTATTTCATGATCCTTGAGTTTCACGCGCTTTGCGTAATTTGTCTGAAAGTCGCGTCATCACCACTTCACTATCTACTACATCTCCACGTTCGATGGAAACCAGTCCAGCAGATAGTTTTTTCTTGGTTGATTCTTCCCATTCCTGATAACCCTTTTCCCATTCCTCCAGCAGTTTTAATGCTTTAACAATCACATCTTCAGCATTTTCATATCTACCTGTAGCAATTCGGGTTTGAATAAATTGCTCGTATTCCGCTTTCAATTGGATGTTCATAATTTTTATCTCTAGTTAATTTTTTGCCACTAGCTTGAAGGCTAACGTTTTCTGAATGTAAGTGTCAGAGTAAGTTTTTGGGACTTTCCACCAGATACCGTACCTTAAATAATTGCCAAATTTGAAATTTGAGATTAAAGATTTTAGATTAGGGTATAAATGGAAATCATAATCTTTAATCCTTATGTTTCTGGTAACTGGAGCAACGGGAGGAATAGGTCGCAAAGTCGTGCGACTCCTTCGCCAAAAGGAGAATTTGGTGCGGGCTTTTGTCCGCCTAAGTTCGCGTTACAGCGAGTTAGAACACCGAGGAGCAGACATCTTCATTGGTGATTTGCAGCTGGAAAAGGATATTGAAAAAGCTTGTCGGGGTGTGCAATATATTATCAGCGCCCACGGTTCTGATAGTGATGCTCTATCCTTGGATTACCGCGCTAACATTGAACTTATTAACCAAGCAAAAGCCAATGAAGTACAGCACTTTGTATTTATATCTGTACTAGGGGCTGAGCGTGGCTATGAGGATGCCCCTGTATTCAAAGCTAAACGAGCTGTAGAGCGATATTTGGCAGCTAGTGGCTTGAATTACACTATTTTGCGTCCCGCTGGATTAGCATCGAACTTGCTGCCATTGGCAGAACGATTTCGGGAGACAGGGTTATATCTGCTGATTGGTGATCCTAAAAACCGCACTTCGATTGTGAGTACAGATGACTTGGCAAAAATGGTGGTGGATTCAATCACACTTGAAGGCGCTCTTAACCAAATATTACCAGTTGGAGGGCCGGAAATTTTATTACGTGAGGATATTCCCCGGATTTTTAGTCGCATCTTCAACAAAGACCCCATAGTAATTAACTCACCTCTATTTGTGGTCGATGGGTTACGGAATGCCTTTGGTTTATTTAATCCCCAAGCACAAAAAGCTTTGGGAACTTATCGTACATTGTTGTCCAATGAGTTCTTCTGTACAAAACAAGAGATAGCAAACTTAGAAACGATTTTCAATTTTCAATTGGAAACTTTGGAAAGCTTCTTACGGCGCTATCTAGCAGTTTGAATTAGTTGTATGCATGTTTGTGGACATTAACCGCTGACTAAAAACAGGGTGTGGGGTAAAACAAAGAAAGTCTTTTAGGATTTCTCTCCTGCTCCCTGCCCTTTTTTGACCACCAAATAAATCTAAAATCTAAAATTGTATGAAATATTCCTTAGCTGCAAATGCTGCTCAATCACGTCAGACAAAACAGCAATTCGCCAAACCAGAAGATCAATTGTCTTACGAATTGGGTAAGGCAGTACAGGAATTACCACCGCTGTATACAAGATTTTTAGCGGGAACTTTAAGTTTAGTAGTATTTGGAGCGATCGCCTGGGCAAATTTTTCTGAAATAGATGAAGTAGCAACCGCACCTGGGGAATTAATTGCTTCTACACAAGTGCGACCGGTAACATCTATAGGTAATGGCTCGATTGTAGCTGTGAAGGTGAAAGAAGGCGATCATGTCACCAAAGATCAAGTGCTGATTGAACGTGACCCCGATTTGCAACAAACTGATGTTACACGTCTGGCTCAATCTGCTAAGTTGATTAAAGAAGACTTGCAGCGTTTAGAAGCAGAACGTATTGGGGTAAGCAATGCTGGGACAAAACTGCAAGACGAACTGTTAAGTTCACGACTCAAAGATTATCAAGCACGTCAAGCGGCGGCGGAAGCAGAAGCAAATCGCCAACTATCGCTGATTGCTCAGGCGAAAGTACGTCTGAAACGGTTACAAGAAAATCAAGTCAACGCTAAAACTAGTTTTGTTAATGCTAAATGTAATCTGGCGAACGCAGAAAATATCTTGGGTAAAGTGGAAAATGGTTTAGCGATCGCTCAAAATAGAGAAGAAAACCTACGCACTTTAGTTACTCCCGGCGCAGTACCTAGAGTTGATTACTTAGATGCTCAAGAAAGATTAAATCGTGCAAGCACAGAAATTACCAGGGCAAAAGATGAAATTATCAATGCTCAGAATAAAGTCACAGAGGCTCAAGACAAAGTAGAATCTTTACAGAAAGATATTGCATCTCAAGCCCAAGAAATTCGCCAAGCCGAACAAGCTTATCAAGCCGCCTTGAGTCAGGCTCAACGTTTAGCCTCGGAACGCCAAAGTGAAATTTTAACCCAAATCAACAAGCGCAAAGAAGAACTGACCAACGTTTCTGGTCAGCTAGAACAGGCAACAAAGCAAAAAGACGGAGAAACAATTAAAGCTCCCGTTGCAGGCACAATTTACAAAATCAAGGCAACTAAAGGCCCAGTACAAGCAGGTGAAGAGTTGCTGTCAATTTTGCCAGAAGGGGAAGAAATGTTGTTAGAGGTCAAAGTCCTCAACAGAGATATTGGCTTTATTCGTGAGGGCATGAAGGCAAAGGTCAAAATGGCAACTTTCCCTTTTCAGGAATTTGGCACTATTAATGGTCAAGTTGTGCAAATTAGTCCAAATGCCACTGTTGATAAAGAATTAGGCTTAGTTTTCCCCACTAGAATTGAGTTGAATAAACATTCAGTTAATGTCCGGGGTCAAGAAGTTGCATTTACTCCAGGGATGGCTGCTAATGGTGAAATTGTGACTCGTAAGAAGTCGGTTTTAACTTTCATCATTGAGCCAATCACTCGTCGATTTAGTGAGGCATTTTCAGTTAGGTAAGTTGACTAGAAGCAGCAACAGTAGCAGGTAAATCAGAGTTAGGGACAAATAATAACCCTCTTTCCTCCCCTGCTTAAGCGAACCGTATTGGGTTGACTTCCGCGACTTCAACAGCGTAAAGCATTACACTAGCGGGATGTCTTGCCCATTCAATTTATCTGGACGTTGACTT
>JBBSOP010000076.1:0-13799 GCA_038259655.1 Chroococcales cyanobacterium | reverse complement strand
CACAGACAAAACGATCAAAAGTTTTCCCACCCTATGCCCTATGCCCCATGCCCTATGCCCCAAGATAATTTTTTATGGAAACTCCTTATTCTTCTAAATCTGTTATATCTATCGAAAATCTTGACCATTATTTTGGTAAAGGTCAACTCCGCAAACAAGTTTTATTTGATATTAATCTCACCATTAATGCAGGTGAAATTGTAATTATGACTGGCCCTTCTGGTTCGGGGAAAACTACACTATTAACCTTGGTAGGAGGTTTACGTTCTGCCCAGTCTGGCAGTTTGCAGGTATTAAATAGACAACTTTGTAGTGCTAATAGTGGTCAATTGACACAAGCACGACGCAGTAACGGTTATATTTTCCAAGCCCATAACTTGCACGGTAGTCTAACTGCAATTCAGAATGTGCGTATGGCTTTGGAAGTGCAACCAAAAATTTCTCCTTCAGAAATGCTCAAGCGATCGCAAGCAATGTTAGAAGCAGTAGGATTAGGAGAACGCCTTAATTATTATCCAGATAGCTTGTCAGGTGGACAAAAACAGCGAGTTGCGATCGCTCGTGCTTTAGTCAGTCAACCTAAAATTGTTTTAGCCGATGAACCTACCGCCGCCCTCGATAAACAATCTGGGCGGGATGTTGTGGAAATCATGCAGAAACTAGCGAAAGAGCAAGGCTGTACGATTTTGCTCGTTACCCACGATAACCGCATTTTAGATATTGCCGACCGAATTGTTTACATGGAAGATGGTCATCTTGTTAGAAATGGTGTCGGTGCAATGGCTATGGACGAATGAATGATACTAAGAATTGGGCGTTGCTGAATTAGGATATGAAATTCAAAAGTTAACTCTTCTCCACTATTACTCTCTGCGACTCTGCGTCTCTGCGTGATATATACCTCTAGCGGTGAACAAATTAACCCTTTCATGCCTAGTATAGGTCGTCAAAAGTAATCTGTAGAGTACCGGGTTATATGGAGAACACAACTTGCAGCAGTCAGCTTACTGCTTTTTAGGACTGCTCTAGTTGCGAAAAAACCGTGGCTGCTGATAGCTAACCACGGTTAAAAACTTGTTGATATTTTTTTCTTGTGCTTATGGTTGATTAATCACGGCCATTGATGGCAATTAGCAACCGCAAAATAAAGATGAATAAGTTGATGTAGGTAAGATACATCGACAAAGCCGCAGGTAGGTACTCGTCATCGCGGTAAGTACGGGGCAGGATGTAGAAATCAACTACAGAAACCCCAACAAATAGAAATACCCCTAAGCCAGAAATCGCAATTTCTAACCAATTTGGCGTGTAAACACCAAAGATAGCAAACCCGAATTGGGCGAGGCAGACAACCACTAAGGCAATAACGCCCAAAGAGATGGTTTTCGACAAAGCCATCCCATCTTGTTCAGAGAGATTTGAACCAATTTGACGGGCAGCAATAAAGGTCACGCCACAACCAAGGGCAGCTAAACCAATGCCTTGAATGCCCACACCTTGAGTTCTCAAGGCGACAAAGACTAAACCACTAAGGGTATATCCAGACAACAGGCTGTAGGTTGCTAGCAGCGGCAGTGCAAGTCCCTTGTTACCTTTTCGGGCAACATTTTGGGCAACAAAGAACAAAATTAACTCCACAATCACCGCACCAATGAATGTGGGAAAGAATATTTCGGGGTTGGTACGGATAACTCCCAAACCACCATAGGTTCCCAATGCCGTTAGTACAAGACCGCCACCGACAAATGGTAAGGCATTGGCAATGACATTTGGGCCAACGAGGGCTTGAGTTTTAGCCTCACGGATAGCTTCACGAAAGTTACTGGTATTACTCATATTTGACAACAGATTTTTTAGAGAAACTTCCTACTTATTTGTCAGTATGACAGATGGCTGTTGGGTAAGTCATGCATTTTTCAGCATAAATAGCTAGATTTTGTTGCAAAAAATAAACATTATATTGCAATCAATTGTTATTAGAAAAACCAAAATAATCTGCAACAGATAATCAAGCGAAATCATGCGTGTAATTACTGAAAAGTAAAGTAGAACCCCCCTATAAGTTCAGTGAAACGACGATGGTTTAATCTGACTCCACTAAGGAAAATAATTACAGCTTTGAAGGAAATATACGCAGCTCCATTCTTTCCAGAAAAGGAGTTACAACAAAGGAATTTATATGGCAACAAGTGAGTCCTCTGTGCGAATTGATGGTATAGAGTTATTGCACTTATATCACCAAAATCCCTCTATTAAACTTCGTAATAAACTCGTACAGTTACATACTGGATTAGTCCGAAAGATGGCTCATAAATTTAGCCATCAATGTAATGAACCTTATGAAGATTTAGAACAAATTGGTTATTTTGGTTTAATTAGAGCCATCGAACGTTTCGATCCCAGCCAAGGATATGCTTTTAGTTCCTTCGCTGTGCCATATATTCGAGGCGAGATGCTGCACTTTTTGCGCGATCGCAGTACGCTATTAAAAATCCCCCGTCGTTGGCAAGAACTTTACAACGAAGGACAAAGAATCCGCAAAGAATTATCAGTATCTTTGGGTCGTCCTCCTAAGGATGCAGAAATTGCCCAAATACTGCGTGTATCTGTGCAAGAATGGCAAGAAACGAAGCTAGCGGCGCAAAATCGGATGCCTTTGAGCTTAGATGCTACCGCAACTCATTATGTTGATTGCCAAATCACCTTGGGTGAGGCGCTTCCTTGTCCACGTTCTCTTGCCCTCCAGCTCCAAGAAGAAGAACGACAACAACTGCAAGGGGCAATCAGTATGTTAGAAGAAAAGCCTCGCATGGCAGTTGAAATGGTATTTTTAAAGGAACTTTCTCGCAAGGATGCTGCTAAAAATATTGGCACTAGTCCGATGACGGTAACGCGGTATCTGCAAAAGGGTATTAATGATTTGATGGGTTACTTACAGCCTCAAGCAGTGGCAACAAGTCCTTAAAATTTATCAGCACTGAGCTAAAAGTCAAAGATTCAAAGTTTTCGTGTATGGACAATGATGTGTAATCAGAGGTTGATTTATACAGTTATCTTAATAAGGCGAACTGAATCGAAATTTATAGCGATCGCCAGTTAATTTAGGATATAAACTGATCATAAGACCTGGACACCTTATGACTTTAAAGCCTGTCCCCTGCGATATTAGGGATTTAGACCTGCACGTTGAAAGATGGCATTAGGGGTAATTTCTAACTCTGGTAACAAATCATCAGTCACCACCTGCTGATTTCGATAAGTAATAGGCAAGGAAGCAGGTGCAAATACAGTTATCGTTCTAGCTTTTGTATCGACTACCCAAACACGAGATACACCAGCTTTGAGATAATCTGTAGCTTTTTCGGTCATATCTCCAAAAGTTTGACCGGGTGAGATAATTTCAATCACTAATTCGGGTGCAACCGGACAAGCCTCATCTTGCAACCAATCAGCAGCAAGACGGTTATAGGAAACATAAGTCAAATCAGGTATAGGTAGCCAATCCTGACGATTTCGTGTTAATTTGACTACCCACTCAATTACAACCCGTCCTTTTTGTTCTGCCCATGCAGACAATGTTATAAATAAAGCACCAGTAGTCGAACCATGAAAAAATTTAGGTGACATTTCATCGTTTTTATATTTAGGAACAGCTTCACCGTTAATAAATTCGTATTTAATATCGCCTTCGGGAAGTGCAAGAAATTCCTCCAAGGTTAGGCGTTGATTAGAAGACTGAACCATAAATGTTAAAGGGTAAGATGAACTCACTAACGAGATTTTAGATCAGCGATCGCACCTCTGGTCATGGCAGCAATAGTTTTATCGCTCGCTTTTGGCAAATGATAATACTTGCCTCCTGCTGTTTGTGATAATTCTTTCGCAAAGCCAGTAGAAACAAATTTACTCTCTGTATCAATCACTAATAGTTGCATCCCCAAAGCTCTGATTCTGGCGGCAATTTCTAGTAACTCCGCTTTAATATCTGGCTTTTCTCCTGGTTCTAACTGTTCACCTAAAGAACGTGCTAAGGGAATATTACCTCGTCCGTCAGTGATCGCTACAATCACAACTTGTCCAATATCCCCACTCATCTGTGCATTTAAACCGACGCGTACAGCCTGGGTTAAACCATGTGCTAAGGGCGAACCACCGCCACAGGGCAGTCTTTCCAAGCGATTACGTGCTAAAGCAATGGAACGTGTGGGAGGCAATAAAACTTCTGCCTGTTCTCCCCGGAAGGGAATTAATGCTACTTGGTCGCGGTTTTGATAAGCTTCTGTTAAAAGTTGCATTACCGCACCTTTTGCCGACTGCATCCGATTGAGAGCCATTGAGCCAGAAGCATCTACTACAAATACTACTAAGGCTCCAGCTTTACGTACTAAGCGCTTCGAGCGAATATCACTTGGTTCGACAATTACTTTTCTCCCTGGGTGTTTCTCCCGTCGTGCTTTTTGATAGGGAGCAGCGGCTCTAAGAGTTGCATCTACAGCAATTCGTCGCACCTTCCCTTTAGGCAACATCGGCTTAATATAACGTCCCCGGTCTTCAGATAAGATGATACTCCTGTTCCCAGATTTACCTTGTCGCTTTGCCATCTGAGCAAAATAAAGCACGCTTTCATCAAGAATTACCCCTTCGGGATCAAAAACAAATTCTTCAGGGATACTGGGGGGTTCTTGCTGTTCTGGTTCTTCTTTCTCTTCTTGCTCTTGCTCTTGTTCTTCTTCTTGTTCTTCCTCTTCTGACTGATCTTGATTTTCAGGTGGGGGAGGCGGTGGTGGCGGTGGTTGGTCTGGTGGCGGTGTCTGGACAATTGTTGCCCGTGGTACAATTACCAATTCCACAGCCCGACGCAAATCTTCAGCGTTTACTGCTGTCCGTCCCTCCAAAGCCGCAGCCGCTTTGGCAACTCGCACAGCAAATAATTCCGCCCGATGGCCTTGAACTCCGCCCCGAACTGCCTCATCTACTAAGTAAGCGATTTGTTCGCGGGTAATGGTGACTTCTTTTAACCATTCCCGCGCCAGGATAATTTGAGTTTTTAAAGCGTCTAAGTCTTCGTTGTATTGTTGCAGAAAAGCTTGGGGAGAACTAGAGTAAGCGATCGCTTGTTCAACTGCTGCTACTCTTTGATCTAAACCGAGTACACCGTCAGCAGAAAGAGCGATCGCAATTCTATCTAATAAATGTTCGCGCAAAGCCCCTTCTTCTGGGTTATAGGTGGCAATGAATAGGGATTTACAAGGATGCTGAAAACTAATTCCTTCCCGTTCAATTTGGTTGCGTCCTTCAGATAATACTGTTAATAGTTGATTTGATATTTGGTCATCTAATAAATTAATTTCATCGACATACAAAACGCCTCGGTTGGCTGTGGCGAGTAACCCAGGCTGAAAAATAGTATCACCTTGTTGTACAGATTTTTCTACATCCACAGAACCTAGCAGTCGGTCTTCTGTCACCCCCAGAGGAATTTGGATAAAAGGCGAGGGGATAATATCAGTAGGAACATCTTGAACGTTTTTGTCTGCATACTCCGCCAACAGATAGTCATCCCATTCTTCTGGATGTGCGGGGTCGCAGTTGCTGATTGAGCCTTGAACAACTTCAATGGGTGGTAGTAAGGCGTGAATAGCACGAGCCATGACTGATTTTGCCGTACCGCGACGACCCGCGATCGCTACTCCTCCCAAACCTGGATCGACCGCTGCTAACAGCAAGGCTAATTTAATCGCTTCTTGACCGACCACGGCCGTCAAGGGAAAAGCGGTAATTGTGGGACTAATCGTAGGCGCAGGCATTGTTTGCAAAATTTTAAGTAGTCTCGGCTTTTAGCATATCAATTTCTGGCACAAAGACGTTGGCTACTTCATGGCGATCGCCGAAGAGGCAGAGGGGAAGGGGGCAGGGAGCAGGGGGAGAAGAGGAAAGAGTGTTAAGTATAGTGAATAAGTGCGAAGTAGTTTCAAACTCCCCTTTCCTCCCTGCTCCCCTGCTTCTTTTGACTGACCACACTTCGACTACGCGGTAGTTGAATCTCGACTTCTCTACGAGACGCTACGCGAACGCTCGATTGCCGCGCAGTCGAAACTCAGTGCATCGCTGACCACTGACCCACATAGCGTAAATCAAGCTAAAATCATATTATTTGCATTTTATATTCCCTATGTTAGATAAAAAGGTTCAAACTTGGGGTGGATGTAAGTGATACGCTCTTTTTATAGGGTCTTAAGTAGAGCGCGTAAATTAGGAGAATATACTCATGCATTTACATTTATTCATGCAAGCAGCAGATTCAGTAGCAACAGGTGGTGGTCATTTTCCTGTGTCCTTTACCTTGGTGTATGTAGTTGGCTTTATTGCGGCTGTAACTATTGGTTCTATCGCTTGGTACAACTCTAAGCGTCCCGCTGGTTGGGAAAGCAAAGAACGCCCCGATTTTGTACCTAAAATTGAAAAAGAAGAAACTCCGGGTGTGGGTGAACCGAAGTCATAAGCAGTCATAATAGTCAACGGTCAAAAGTCTAAAATTTTGACTATTGACTATGATTTTAATTTTGAACTTCAACCCAACGACGGTAAAGTTTTTGAATTTTTCTAAGTAATCCACTATAAGCCGATTGGTTGGATTCATTTAGCTGCGCTAACCCTTGTAATTGAGTTAAGAGTTTAGCTTCTTCGGTCGCCACTTCGCCATCACTATAGATTAAGCCGCTAATGGCTTCAATGAGATTCTCACAATCTTCCATGCTGGGGCGATCACCTAAATATTCTTTCACCCATGCATAGCACTCTTTTGGCTGCACTGGAACTAGTTCGTATAGCCAAGGTTTGATGTCTGGATCAGTTGCCAAACCTTTAGCTTGAGCTATCTCGCGCAGATATTGCCGTTCTTCTGGCTGGATTTTCCCATCAATCCAAGCGGCTCCAATCAGGATTTTAACTAAGTTTTTTACATTAGAATCAGTAACCATTGCTGCCTCCTGTGGTAGATTCGGGGCCTCCACCAAATAGTACAATCCTAAACAGTATTCATTCGGAATCATTGGTTTTTCTTAAGCGCACCATAAAAAAGCCATCCATTTCTTGGTGATGAGGCCAGACCTTGAGCCAGCCTTGTGGTGTGGAATAACCGTAACTAGAGGAATCTGGACTAGGAGGCTCAATTCGCCAATCAGGATTATTTGCTAGAAATGCGGAAATTACACCTTCATTTTCTGCTGGATGCAACGTACAAGTAGCATAAACTAGTACACCATCAGGTTTGACAAAATTAGATATATGTGCAAGGAGTTCTGTTTGCAAAATCGCCAGTTCCTGGACAGATTCTGGTGTCTGTCGCCACCGGGCATCAGCATGACGATGTAGGGTTCCTAAACCAGAGCATGGTGCATCTAGTAAGACGCGATCGCCTGTATGATAAAATTGTGGTAAATTACGGCTATCGCCAGTGCAAATTTGAATGGAATGTAAATTTAGCCGTTGAGTATTTTGTTGGAGTTTGCGAAGACGTGAAGAAGTGCGATCGCACGCCCAAATTTTCCCCTCATCTTTCATCAACTCAGCTATGTGGGTTGTTTTACCCCCAGGCGCTGCACAAGCATCAATTATTATTTCACCTGGTTGAGGGTCGAGTAAATGACTCACTAATTGAGCGCTACTATCTTGTACAGACCACCAACCTTCTTTAAACCCAGGTAGATTTGGAATTGACCCAGTACTACTAATTAATCGTAAAGCTTGGGGTAAATGAGAAATACGCCTGACTAAAATCCCCGCAGATTGCAAAGCCGTCTCTACTTCTTCTAAGTTAGTACGTAGAGGATTAATTCTCAGGTCAATTGTTGGTGCTTGATTCATCCATTCACACAGTTTTTCTGTCTCAGCAATACCAAGTTGTTCTAACCAAACTTGAACAATCCAGTCTGGAAAACTATGTAAAAGACCCAAGCGTTCTACTGGGTTTTCTGGTAAATCTAAAGGATCTGATGACTTGTCTGCAAGACGAATGTACTGTCGTAATAAACCATTTACAAAACCTGTGAGTCCAGAAAAACCATTTTCTTTAGCTAGTTGGACGGTAGTATTAACAGCAGCCGAGGCGGGAATACGTTCTTGATAACGTAGTTGATATAAACCTAGATGTAAAATGCTGCGGAGGTCTTTTGGCTGTTGGTGGGATTTTTTAGTGGCGAGTTGGTCGATTAGAGCATCAAGAGTACGCTGTCTCCTGACACTACCATAAACTAATTCTGTTGCTAAACGGCGGTCAAGATCAGGCAACTTGGTTTTTTGTAGTGCTTTATCTAAAGCAACATCAGCATAAGCGCCTTTATGAACATCTCGCAGGACGATAAAAGCTATTTGACGGGAGTTTGTCATGGAAATAGACTTTTGGCACGAATATTTATTAAAAAATGCGATCGCTTCATTTTAATTAATCAAATTTATCATAACTAAGGTTTTACTAACGGTGTGTCTGGGCGCTGGCTATTACAATAACTTACTACTGTTGTCCCAACAATATAACCTGCACCTATCAACACACTCAAAAGCGTAATAGCAATAATTAAAAATTGACGTTCATTAATCAACTTGGATTTAGACTTTATTTTTAATAGTGCTTGTACATTTTTGATTGCCAAAGATAGAGACTGATGATCAATTTCATTCCAAGTAATTAAAACTCCATTTTGGGGATGATTTAAAAATGCACATAAGTAGCCAGAATGTGACTCATCTTGTGTAACAATAAACGAGTATCCATTCATTAACTTTGTGATTAAATTCTTCTGGCTACCTAATTGACGTATGTTAGGCTTCATATTGTTTGATTCTAATATAATAATTGCTTCTTCTTCAGATAACATTTTGCACCCTTAGACCATTGCAAGGAAGGCTTTCAAAATTTCATATTGATAGTTTTTATTTTCAATAAGATGAGAGGTTGGAGTTACTATCCAAATTATCTTAATGATTTCATCATCACTTTTGCCATCTTCTCGAAGAGACTTTATTAACTGTTGATCTTCATCAACTGCTTTCTTGACAAAATCGTTATTCAGTGATTCTTGTAACCAATTCCAATTATCATTTCCCGAAAATAACCAGTCTATTGCTTGAGCAATAAATGTAAAGCTATTAAGAGAATAAATATTGATATTAGCTTGATTAGAGTTTGAAGGTTCTTCAGTGTTTACTTGAAATCCGCCGAGCATTAAAATTTTAACTTTCTGAATCAAAATAGTAATTATCCAAGGAACGGTTAAACCATAACTTTTAGTTAGCCACTCGACAATTGTTACTTTTTCTTTGTCTGCAAATATTTTTTTTATTCTTACAGAATATTCTTCTTCAACAGGCAACGTATTAGTTAAATTGCCTAAATGAGCTAAACGTCTAATAATCAAAGAACAAACTTGAAAATTCAACCAATTTCCAAAGTTTTTGTAAGTCTGTGCATCGGCAAGGTCATTACAAAAATGGTAAAATTCATAAAGCTGTTCTACATCAGCAAGATGTAAACCTTCGTGTATAAATGGATTAATATTGGCTATTTCTATTTTTTCTTTCGTTATAACTAAAATATTGTTGTCACTGCTAGCATTGGTAGATTTTGAGGTATATGTGATATCAGTAAGTAAAACATTTATAATATCTTCTAAAACGATTCTACCTTGCGCGCCCCCTTCCTGAGAATAAACACGTACTTCTTGTGTATTGCCGAACAATTCATTATTGTAATAATATTTAGTTAAAACTAAACTCACAAAAGTATCTCCGGTAACAGACTCAAAACAAGCATGTTGATGTGTTTGATTATTCTCCTAGCAAGAAAGCTAAAATTAGCCTAGTTAAAATAATAACAGGCTAGGGGTAGTAAGTAATTAGAAAGAATTGACAGCGATCGCACATTCCTAGCGTATACCAGAAAAATCAAACACTTGCTGTTAACAAATATTTTTATTAAGAAATAACCAGATCGCAGATTAGCTCTAGTAAATAGCCCTCAGACTGATGTCTGAGGCTATACAACCCAAACCCGACTGCGCGGGTTTTAAGCTAGTCCGCGCATGCGTACTTTGTTTGTGTAGCTGCGATTTTTAATCGCCTGGTGTTTCTGCAAAACACATAAGCAAAGATAATTTTTAAATTACAATTCGCAAGCTTGGGAAGCATTCTCTAAATCAAATTGTCCAAAACTAATTAATTCTAAATGATTGGGATTTCGCATTAATTCTTTGGCTAACAAAAACCCAGTAATTGTCCAAGTTTGACATCTCCTAGCTTCTTTACCAATTAACAATCCCCTTGTACCATCATAATATTCTGGCCAGTGGTCTTCACTGAGGCGTGTTTGGGCTAGTTCAATGGCGCGCTTTGCAATATCTATTCTACCTGTTTTTTGAGCAGCAGCAATTAATGACCACATTAATACTGGCCAACTGCCACCATTATGGTACGACCAAGGTATATTTTTAGGGTCACATCCTGTAAAAATTCTGTACTCTTCTTTTTCTACAGCGGGGAAACAGATTTTCATCGGCATTTCCCCTATTAAATCATCCCACTGTTCTTCAATGAGATTCATAATTGCTTGTGATTGCTGTTCGCTTGCTAAAGAAGACAGAATCGACATCATATTTCCTAGCGCGAAGAAACGAGTATCTAGCTGTGATGGGCCAACATTCCCTGCTAGATAACCACCGTGTTTTGGCAACCAAATAGCCAAGTTAGCATAGGGAATTGAATCTGGATAAATATTAAATTGATTGGTTGCTAAGTGTCCATATTCTTCACCTTTAAAGCGATAAATTATATTCAATCGCTTCATATCTATCCAATAATGATGACGAATATGATCTCTCAATAAAGGTAAGCGGTTATCAATACCGATGACAATTTCTTCATCACCTGCACAAATTAAGAGCTTACGAGCAGCACGCAATGCCATATAGAATAAAGCTTGAATTTCTAAAGGATAACCATAAATACCCATACGACGGAAAATCATACAAGCTCCATCTGGAACTAATAGCGTCGGGTACATATCAAACCGAGTTGCTAAACAGAGTTCCATAATTAACATGATGCCTTGCTGAAATTCTGGTTGCAAGGCAAAACTTATATCTTTTGTGGCTTTTACATAAGCGTGTAATATAATAATCCACCATAGACAAGAATCAACCGATGTTACTCTAGCGATAGCATGTTCACCAAAATCCGATTCTAAATATTCTTGTTCGTTTGTTGATACAACTTTGAAGCTTGCCGGTATCAAACCTTGAATAGGTGTATAAGCATTGAATTGACTTTCTATAGGTTGTAACTTTAAAGTCTCTTCCAGAAAATTACGGACAATATCATATCTGCCTTTGATTAAAAAAAGCAAGGCTGAAGATACAAAATCCCTGACAAAACAATGGTCATAATTCAATGCTGCTTTTGAACCATCACAAGCAGCTACAGTGCCTACAGGGCGACCTTGATAGTAAATAATTGATTTTTCTAGTAGTTCCCATGCCTGTTTCTCTACATCATCAAATATTGCTAATTCCTCTCTTTCCATTGTGAGAAATACTCCATTTAAATTGGATTTTAGCAGTAGATGATACTTGGGTTTGTCTCTTCTGCTTCAATACTTATTGATTGGGTAAGGTATATGTAGCCATTGAGTTTTTTGCCACACTCGAATTAGCACTATATTCCATTATCCATTCTCTCAGGATAACCCAAGTTTTTCACTTACTTCATTATCCTTTATGATATATTTCTGAACTTTTCAGAGAGAACAATTACGAAAATGTAAAAAGCCCCATGTAGCTACAAAAGGGCTTTTGAAATATTGTTTATCCTGGACAATTAATACAGCCTAGTTAAACTATAACTGCAATTATTTTCATAATGATATTCACCATTAATACAGTTACTTATGTCATTAAGACATGTATGGCTCTACACTACCGATTTCAAATTCACAAGCTCTAGAAATTGCTTCTGGAGGTAATTCTTCAAAACTGACTAAGGGTAAATAACTAGGATTTGCTATTAATTCTTTTGCTAATAAATACCCAGTAATTGTCCAGGTTTGATATTTTCTAGCTTGTTTACCAATCAGTCGTCCCTTCTTACCATCGTAATATTCTGGCCATTCATCTTCACCAAGACGTGTTTGAGCAATTTCAATCGCCTTTCTAGCTAAACCTGTTTTATTAGTTTTTACAGATGCAGCCGCCAACATCCACATTAAAACTGGCCAACTGCCAGCATTATGATAAGACCAGGGTATATTTTTGGGGTCACAGCCTGTGACAATTCTGTATTCTTCATGTTCTAAAGCTGGGAAACAGATTTTCATGGGCATATCTCCCACCAAATCATCCCATCTTTCCTCGATGAGAGTCATAATCGCCTGAGACTGTTCTTCAGTAGCCAGGTCTGAAATAATAGCCATCAAGTTACCCAGTGAGAAAAAGCGAGTATCTAGTTGAGACGGGCCAACATTACCAGCTAAATAACCACCTTTTCGAGGTAGCCATTTGTCCAATTCGTAGTAAGGAAGGGAATCTACATATATATTGAACAGATTGACTGCTGTTTTGCCATACTCTTCACTCTTGAAGCGATAAATTGCATTTAAGCGATTAATATCTATCCAGTAATGCTGACGAATATGAGCGCATAAAAGCGGTAAGCGGTTATCAATTGCTGCCACAATATCTTGATTACCTTTACAAATCAGCATTTCACGAGCAGCACGTAATGCTGTGTAAAATAAAACTTGAATTTCTAAAGGATGACCATAGATACCTAAGCGACGGTCAATCATACAAGCGCCATCTGGAACTAATAGCGTTGGGTACATATCAAAACGATTGGCCAAGCAGATTTCCATAATTAACCTGATACCGTTTTGAAATTCAGGTTTATAGACAATGGAAAAATCTTTGGTAGCGATGACATAAGCACGCAATAAAATAATCCACCATAGACAAGAATCAACAGGTGTGACTCTGGCGATTGCGTGTTCACCAAAATCTGCTTCTAAATATTCTTGACCATTGATTGATACAACTTTGAAACTAGCTGGTATTAATCCTTTCCCAGGTTTATAGGCATCTAATTGCCTTTCTTTCGGCTGTAACTTTAAGGTTTCTTCGAGAAAATTACGAACAATATCTGTTCTACCTTTAATCAGAAAAATTAAAGCTGAAGACACAAAATCTCTGATAAAGCATTGATCATAATTTAATGCCTCTACAGATACATCATAGGCTGCTACAGTTCCTACAGGACGACCTTGATAGTAGAGAATTGACTGCTCTAGCGCTCTCCATGCTTCTTCTTCTATATTTTCATCTGTTAGTAATTCATTTACGTGCATTGTCGGAATAACTCCATTAAATGTGTGTATGTGCAGTGGGTAGATGCGCCTTGTATAATTCTTTCTGCTATTTTCAGCATAACAAAAACAATTTTTTGGCAAGAAAAAACTTAAGCTGACAAATTTTATGCAGCTTAATTGACAGTTAATTTGGTTTTAATTAATAATCCTTTGAGTGAATTACAGCTAGCACAGGTCAGCTGAAATTAGAGTCCAATTTCGATGTTTATAAGAAACATTGACATCCTAAGCGCCGTGAACGGTCGGGGATTCTGGAGTAATAAGTAATAAGTAATAAGTAATAAGTTGAAAAAAAGAAATTTTTACTCATTACTCATTACTCATTACTTTAAAGCCGTCCTAGAAGGACGTTCGCGTAGCGTCTCGTAGAGAGGCTTTAGACCCATTT
>JBBSOP010000075.1:0-13874 GCA_038259655.1 Chroococcales cyanobacterium | reverse complement strand
ATGAAACAGAACTAGCACTTACTAAATATTTACTGCAAATAGATGAAGTTATTAATATTGTAGAGCAAGATTTACTGCCTAACCGTTTATGTGAATATTTATACGAATTGAGTAAGAAATTTAATCAATTTTATGACCGCAATCAAGGGGTTCAGGTGCTGAATGCAGAGGAACCGCAACGGACATCACGCTTAGTTTTGTGTGATTTGACAGCTAGAACCTTGAAATTGGGACTATCTTTATTGGGAATCCAGGTGTTAGAGAGAATGTAAAAAATAAAGTACTTCCTAGTGTCTTAGTGCCTTAGTGGTTATTTTTAACTAACCACTAAGTTTAGATTAAATAAGAGGCGATCGTTTATGGTACAAACACCACAAAAAAGTATAACTTTAGCAGAGTTTCTAGAACTACCAGAAACCAAACCTGCTAGTGAATACATTGATGGTAAAATTACTCAAAAACCAATGCCACAGGGAAAACACAGTACAATTCAAGGTGAAACAGTTAGTGCTATCAACTTGGTAGTTAAACCCAATCGAATTGCTCGTGCCTTTCCAGAACTGCGGTGTACTTTTGGTAGTAGGTCAATAGTACCAGATGTCAGCGTATTTAGTTGGGATAGAATACCTCGTGATCAAAATGGTGAAATTGCTAACGTCTTTCAAGCATCTCCAGATTGGACAATTGAGATTTTATCACCTGACCAAAGCGTTACCAAAGTAACTAAGAATATTTTGCATTGCCTAAATTATGAAACACAAATGGGTTGGTTAATTGACCCAAAAGAGCAAATTGTAATTGTGTACATACGCAATCAACAACCAATCTTTTTAGATGAACCAAATGCTTTACTTCCTGTACCAGATTTTGCCAGTGAGTTAAAGCTGACAGTGGTAAATTTGTTTGGTTGGTTATTGGAATAAATTAAATTAACGAATTAATAATGATTTTGTCAGCGATGTTTTTGGGAATTGTTTATAACAGGATTAGTTATCTTACAATAAACATTAAACCTTGAAGTCGCAAAGAAAGCGATGAATACTACGGATAATTCTCCAATGGAGGATAGGTCGTCAGCAGATTTAGTATCTGTTACAGAGTTACAGCGCCAGCTTAATGACTTACTCAAGCAACTATCGCCAGAGCGATTACGGGTGCTTGCTGATTTTGCAGCTTATTTAGCAAATGCTGAAAGCGAAGCTGCAACCCAAGAACTTTTGGCAATTCCTGGATTGCTAGAGCGAGTTAAGCACTCATCAGCAACTTCTAAAACCCTTTATACATCCTGGAGAACTCTTCGCTCTGATGTATGAAGTTCTTCTCCATCCTGATGTCCAAAAGGTTTATATCAATGCTGACAAACCCCATCGCAATGAGGTGTATGATCTATGATTGGTAGGCTGCGATCGCAAGACGAAATAGGTGGTTTTTATCATACTTGCGATCGCCTTTGTTTAACGATATTAAATTATACGCCAGTTGCCTAAGTCCTGTGTCATTGCCAGATATAAATGAGCAGAAACAAAACAATCCAGATCACATCTACGAAGTGCCAAAATAATGAGGTGGAATTGACACCGAAATGACCTGTGTCATAATTTCCAGGGATGAAAGAGCGTACCAAAATAATCAATTGCAACAGAATACCAGTAAAAACGTGCAAACCGTGGAACCCTGTTAGCAAGTAAAACATCCCCCCAACTGTGCCGGAGGTGAAGCCAAATTCCAGGTGACTCCATTCAATCGCCTGTCCCACTAAAAAATAACTTCCCATCGCCATCGTTGTGAACAAAAACAGGCGAAATTTCCATAAATTATGACTTTGTAGAGCTTTTTCTGCTAGGTAAATCACAAAGCTACTAGTAACAAGAATGACTGTGTTGATTGCAGGTTCTTTAATTTCTAGTCCCGAAACACCGACTGGTAGCCAGTCAGGATTAGTCGTTTTGTAGATAATATATCCTGCAAAAAAACTCAAGAAAATAACGCTTTCAGACAAAAGGAAGACAATGAAGCCAAACATTTTGTTGCCTTCTTCGTCGTGTTCATGTTCTGCGCCTGTGTGGTGCAACTCTTCTGAAACAATATAACTGTCCATTGGTATAGATTTTGAGGAGGGAATTTGAAACGCAAAGGTACGCGGAGGGAAGCGCAGAGTTACGCGGAGGGTTTCTGCGTACCTCGGCGTTATTGTTCAAGGTTGGCTGTTAACGGTTCAGATTTGCCGTAGCCGTAAGGTTCAGAAATGATGATGGGAATTTCTTCAAAGTTCTCTACTGGCGGTGGTGAAGAAACCATCCACTCTAAACCAATAGCCCGCCAAGGATTGTCAGGTGCTTTCTCTCCTTGCATCCAAGAAATCACCATGTTGAAAATGAAGGGCAAAGTTGACATTCCCAGGAGGAATCCGCCGAGGCTAGCAATAATATTCCAGAATTGATACTCTGGTGCATAAGAAGCAACTCGACGTAACATTCCTTGCAATCCTAAAGGATGCATGGGCAAAAAGTTGAGGTTTGTACCTATCAATGCTAACCAGAAGTGCAATTTACCCCAGCCTTCTGAGTACATCCGTCCAGTCATTTTGGGAAACCAGTGATAGATGGCAGCATACAAGCCCATCGTTACTGTACCGTAGAGGACATAGTGAAAGTGTCCCACCACAAAATAGGTATTGTTAACGTGAACATCAACAGGCACAGAAGAAAGCATAATGCCTGTGATGCCAGCGAAGACAAACATTACCAATGCACCAAGGGCAAATAACATTGGTGTAGTTAGTCGTAACTTACCTCCCCAAATAGTCGCCACCCAAGCAAATACTTTAATCCCCGTGGGTACAGATACAAACATTGTTGTAAACATGAAAAGCAACCGCATCCAGCCAGGAGTACCACTAACATACATGTGGTGTACCCAAACAATACCGCTAACTACCGCAATCAACATTGATGAAACGGCAACTACTTTGTAGCCAAACAAAGGTTTACGGGCATAGACAGGGAAAATTTCTGAGAAAATCCCGAAGATGGGAAAAATGATCACATAAACGGCGGGGTGGGAGTAGAACCAGAAGTAATGCTGGAACATGACTGGATTACCGCCCCTACTAGGGTCGAAAAAGGCAGTACCAACGGTAAGATCTAATAGCAACATGACTGCACCTGCGGTGAGTGCAGGTAGTCCGAATAGTTGGATGATTTGGGCGCTAAATACTGCCCAGACAAACAACGGCATTCGGAAGAAACCCATACCTGGTGCGCGCATTTTGACGATTGTAGTGACAAAGTTAACTGCCCCCATAATCGAGGATACGCCAGATATGGCCACTGCCAACAGCCAGACAACTTGACCATTAATCAAGTTACCTGTGGGATTCTGAAGACTGACCGGTGGGTAAGACCACCAACCCGCTTGGGCTGGGCCACCAGGAACAAAGAAACTTGCCATCAGAAGAATCCCGACTACTGGAACCATCCAAAAGGCGACGGCGTTGAGGCGGGGAAATGCCATATCTCGCGCCCCAATCATCAAAGGCACTAAATAATTGGCAAAACCAACCAGTGAAGGGAATGTCCACAAAAACAGCATTACAGTACCGTGCATGGTGAACATGCCGTTATAAACGGTACGGTCAACTAGGTCTGCGTCGGGTGTAATTAATTCTCCTCGCAGCACCATTGCAAAGATACCGCCGACTAGAAAGAACATGAATGAGGTAACAAGGTATTGAATACCAATCACCTTATGATCAGTACTAAAGCTGAAGTATTGCTTCCAGTTACCTGGGGATGGATGCTCAGCAATACTGATGCCTTCAATAGGGATATTTGTCATGAGTGAGTTTCCTTTCAACCAGGATAATTGACCAGAGGAGATGCCGCAGGTGCAACTGTAGTCCAACCAGTTTTCACAGACTGACTGGCTGCTTGGGCATATTCAGATGCTGCTTGATTGTGGGCTTTTGATGGTTTTTGAGTTGCAGCTTGGGTTAGCCACTGGTGGTAATCTTCTGGAGATTCGACGACTACATTCGCTTGCATGGTGGCAAAGTATGTGCCGCTGTATTGAGAATCGGTGAGGCGATATTCACCTCTGCGAATCGGTGTAAATTCAAAGTCAATGCTGTGGTTAGGAATAATATCCTGCTTGAGACGAAATGCCGGAATATAAAAGCCGTGGAGTACATCTGCTGATTGCAGTGCTAAACGTACGCGGCGATCGCTTGGCAAATGTAGTTCGGTACTGGTAATATCTGTTTGCGGGTAATGAAATACCCAAGCCCATTGTTTGGCTAAAACATCGATTTTTTCTACAGGTTCAGTTAAAGCGGTAATTGGTGCTTCAGTGGTTGCTGCATAAGCTGATTTCATACCGATGGGATTATGCAAATGCACTAGTTCTGTCGGCCCTTGAATCCCCATGCGTTCGTAGATTTGGTAGCTATAGGTGGCAATCCAAATCACTAGCATAATTGGGATGGCTGTCCAGACGACTTCTAGGGCGATGTTACCTTCAATTGGTGGGCCATCACTGGTGTCTCCCTTTTCTGCCCGATGGAAAATAATCGAGTACATCAAGGTGCTAGTCACTGCTAAAAAGATGAATGCACCTAGAGTGACTAGAAAGCTAATCAAATCGTCAATGAGATGAGATTCTGCCGCGGCTTGGGGAGGGAGCCAGGAATAAGACTGTTGACCAATCCACAGACTGGTAATAGTCACGAAAATTGCCCCCGTAATCACGGTTAAAATGTTTAAAACCTTGCCGATTTTCATGGTTAGTGGTTAGTAGTCAGTGGACAACTGACAAAAATTAGTTACTTGAGAACTGTGTTGAGGTCTTGCCCCATTCGCAGCAAACTATCTGCTGTGTTGTGTACGCCAAATTCGGCTGCCATCTGCGCTCCTAATGTGCCGTGAACGTACATAATCAACATGACTGCTATACCTGTAAGCAGATAACTCCACTGCACTTCTCTATCTGTCTGTTTATATGCTTGTTTATCCCATACGAAGCGCTGCCATCCTCTCCAGACGGTCATAATGAGAATCAGCGCTAATAGGAATACGCCACCGACACCATGCCAAATCATGGTTTCCATTGCCTGCATTCCCCAGGCACTTTTGACATCGCCTGGTGGAGTTGCTAGCAGCATTTCATAAAAGCCTGCTGCGACTGTGAAAAAAGTGATAACGCTGGCAGCTAGCATGTTGTACCAGCCCACATCAAATAAGTTGGCACGTTCAACAGAAATCGCCAGAAATTTGAAAGCCCATTTTTCAAAGGGGAATAGAACACCAATGATGTCAAAGGTAATCCCAATGATGAACAGACCCAAAGTCAGATGAACTAAGTTGGGATGAATGGGAATGGTGTAAGGAAGTCCGTTTGCACCCATTTGGGTGTTCAATTGATCAATCAGTTCTGAGTTCATGGTAAAATACCTTCTTTTACTGCTTCCACAACTGGCACTGTGTGCAGTCCGTATATCCAAACGAGTTCGTCTCCTAGATAGACTTGCAAACCCACGATTAGGGTTAAAAACAACCCCACTACCATGTAGTGAATCGGTAATTTGTTGGGGTTGCGGCTACGAATTACATAGCGCCATGCTGTAATTGCAGCGATGATTCCCGAAAGTGACCAGCCAACTAAGGTATGCAAATTTAGCACTGATTTAGCTAGGTCATAGGGTTGTGCTAGTCCGGCTTCAAACTGACCAAAAATAATGGCCACAAAGATGGCAACAGTTGCCACCAACATATTCCACCAACTCACCTCAAAAAGATGAGTTCTACCAGTAAAATAACCAACTAAATCACAGAAGAATGCAAACAACACCATTGCTATTACGAAGTGAACAACAATCGGGTGAATTGTATCTGGATAGGGTAAATTATGGTCGTTCAAAGATGTCAGATACTCAAGCATTGGATTCTCCTGGATATATTTACTGCACCTCAGTTAAACGTCAATGATTGACATTCACTCACATCATTACAAGCACTTATACCTGACCGGATTTAATATCAGATCTATGTGGCGAAATCCGATCAAGTGTCATAGTCTCTTTGTAGCCAATTCCTGTAGGGCTATTCTTTATAGTCGATGATTGAGTTCAATTCATTTGTTCATGCTGATACTCTACAATAGTGATTTTTAATTTATATAACAAAATCACTGTTTTCCTTTTGATTTGGTATGACCTATCTCTTAGCTTAAGGATTTTTTTAGTAGTTGTCAAAAAAATTAACAATTACTTTTAAAGATATTTTAATAGTGTAGTTAAAGTTCCAACTTTTTAATCATTAAATGTCAATAATTAACATTTGCAAAGTATGATTTTGTAATACTAATAACAAAAAATAATATGGCATTTTTCAATATCATTAAAGAAGAAGTAGTAATTCTAATTGACTGGCTTAATCAACGAAAATATCGATATTTTTATTTCAAATAAAATGCAGGAAAATAGTTTTATTGAGCAGAAGAGATTTAACCACAAAGGCACTAAGACACTAAGTATTTTCAAGAATTTAATAGGGTGGGTCAAAACTATAACGCATCCTATCAAAGTTTAGAAAGCTGAGGTTTCTTAGGACAGTTTTGCAGCCATTCGTAGCGGTATGTATGTCATTTTGTGGACTTTCCCGTAGACACCAAAAGGTTGGCTGCTCGTAGAGTGGGGATTGTACAGTCAAGCAGAATTAGAGGCTTAGACAAGTAGAGTATTACTTCCCATAGAGGCACGAAGGGCAACTTTTCGTAGAGTGGTGTAGAATCTCCCTAAATGTATTGGCTACACTTATTCTGCTTAGAATGACATACACAGCATATACGTTACGAATTTATCAACTCTAGTACTGAGTTAAAGGGAACTTAGCAAGATTTCACTCAACCACTGTTGTAGAAACCCCCTCTACTGATGGAGGTATGCCGGGCAGTTCCAGACAGTATCCTGCACCATATACTGTCTTGATATAGCGGGGGTGTCGCGGATCTGGTTCTAGTTTGGTTCGCAAGTGGCGGATATGCACTCGAATAGTTTCGATGTCATCATCTGGATCGTAGCCCCAAACTTCTCTGAGGATTTCGCTGGGGGAAACTGTTTGACCGTGGCGTTGCAGCAAACAATGAAGTAACTCAAATTCCAAATGAGTCAGTTTGACAGTTTCAGTAAACCATATTGCCTCAAATCTTTCTGGAACAAGGGTCAACGATCCATAATTGAGAATTTCACTGTGCTTTGCTGCCTGGGGAATACGATCAGTTCGTCGCAGTAATGCCCGGACTCGCGCTAGCAACTCTTCGACTTCAAAGGGTTTGGTGAGGTAGTCATCCGCGCCAGCATTGAAGCCTTCTACCTTGTCCTGAGTTTGGCTTAAAGCCGTCAACATCAACACGGGAATTTCAGATGTGCGCTCATCTCGACGTAAGCGCTGACAAACTGTAAATCCATCCACTCTGGGCAACATCAAATCGAGCATAATCAAGTCTGGCATTAGCTGGAGAGCTAAGGCCTGTCCCTTGATACCATCTTCAGCTTGACTGACATCATAGCCAGCCATTTCCAAGTTGACGGCAACGAGTTCTGAAATTGCTGGGTCGTCGTCTATGACAAGAATCCTCGGCATTCTTAAAAAATTATTACTACTTGTTAAGGATAAATAACAACCTTTGGTAGATACAAAGATTTCTGTCTTGATTATAAAAAAGATTTGAAATCTAACATAAATATTAAAACGAAAGGATTCTAAAATCAGAACTCAATTACACGAAATTCTAAATTATGATGTGTTATGCTCCCTACAATCCTTCCCGCTTTTTACAAAATGGTGTGGCAATGACTGTGTACACCGTTTTGTGGGGAAGACGTTATTGGGAAAAAACAACTCCACACTCAGAGCCGCCTTATCATAAAACAATTTTTATGGGTGGGCAAGGTGTACCAATTTCTAGTTGGGTTGCCATCCCTAAAAATGCTCATAGTACTATTGTGGCTACTTATGGCATTACAGGCGATTTAAATCAAGAATGGTTTTTGAGACTTTTGGGGCGTAAAGCTTATGCCCAAGGGTACGCCGTAGTGTTATTTGATTGGCGCGCTCACGGCAAGACTGCTGAATTATCCCCGACTTTGACTTCTGATGGTCTGTACGAGGGAGAAGATTTTGTCCGCATTGCTGCCGCTGCTGCATCAATGGGATGTCCTAGTAAATTTTGGTTTGCAGGTTTTTCTTTAGGAGGGCAATTGGCGCTATGGGGGTTAAAAGCTGCGGCGGAATTAACTCAGGGTAGCGAGGAGTTAGGAATAAAATACAGTGATATTGGTGGAGGTGTGGTGATCTGTCCGAGTTTAGATTCTATGCGATCGCTTACTTATTTAGTTAAACAGCCGATTGGTAGATATCTAGAAGCAGGGATTGCCCGCAATTTAAAAAACCTGGCGTGGCGAATACATGATGCTCATCCTGGAAGTCTTGATCCAGAAGCCATCAAACGAGCAAACAGTATTTGGGGTTTTGACCATGAACTAGTAATTGGACGATTAGGCTTTCCTTCTGTGGAAGCATATTATGAGGCCAGTAGTGCTTTACAACTATTGCCCCATCTTTCTAAGCCTACTTTGATTTTGTATGCTGCTGATGACCCATTGTTTGACCCGGCAATCATACCCGATTTACAAGCTGCCTGTGCTGAAAATTCTCTGATAGATTTAATGCTTACCCGTCATGGCGGTCACATTGGCTATTTAAATAGCAAAAAAGGTCAGCGTGAAGCACAAGATCCTGATCCTTGGTGGGCCTGGAATCGGGCTTTACAGTGGATGGATGAACAAAGAGTAGGACAAGAGAGTTTATCTTTATCGCCTCGATGATCATTAAATGTGAGTGCGATCGCTTCAGAATGGCGATCGCATTTGCAGTAGATGTCAATTAAAGCGACAGGATTGCTCCATAGTTGGAGTTTCTTCGAGTTGTACCATGATCAGAACAGCTGGCGCATCACCTACTGTTCCAGATAAGTGACCTTTATGACCTTGTGCGTCCTCTTTCGTACCCTGGTCTTCTCCAAATGAAATCTCGCCAGTTCCCATCTCGACTCGCTGGCCGTCCATAGTCTCCACAAACCAGCGTCCTGACAACGGAATAATCCACTGAGGTTTCGGGTTTTCATGCCAGCTGCCAACCCATCCCACGGGTAGTACAGTAAAAGTGATTGTAGCCCCAGATTGCTTTAATTTAGAAAGCCACTGCGGTGAGGTATCCGGGGCTATGCCTTTCTCAACGAAGTCCCCAATTTGACAACGGGACTGGTGACTTATACCGTCTTGGTCAGTCCAAACGTGCCAATAGTCAATTGTTGGCTTTTTTGATGAATTATTCTGCATGATGATAACTCTGTTTATTGTGCTTAAATCAGTTCTCTAACTTTATCTGACACTGCGGTAAAGATAATTTTCTCGCGGTTAGGTTCACCTTTAATTAGAGATTCAGTGAACTTAGCCGCTTGATCTAGGGTAATTTTCGGGGGCAAGGGTGGCTCATGAGGATCAACGATCGCCTCAATATATTGAGATTAATTTCTCTAATTTGCATCTAGCAGTTGGGAGAGACTAATTTCAATAAAAATTAGGAAAATACTGCCACTATAAATAGTTAACCCTCTATGAATTTCAGGTAAATCTTTCCTTTACTGTCTTAAAATTACATAACTTCTTTAATTTTTTTACTAAGTAGCCACCAATTTACTGGATAGCTAGTCATAAAACCGCAGAACATAGCAACCTGCATCATTAACCAGAATACGGGATTATTTGGACGTAACGTGTCTGGTGAAAACAGAATAAAGAATGCGATCGCCATCCAGCCATACATCCCAATTTGCCACGCTGTTAATGAGAGAGTATCTGCTTTCACCGCAGCTTTCAAACCCTCGCCCATCGACAGATCTCGCATCGGTTTAATCGTGAAATATTGAAAAGCAATCCCAAAAATAAATGCAACAATATAATCTAATACCCAAGTGCCAACAATGTGGCTACCAAATATCGCAATTGGGACAAAAAATACAAACCATTCAGCAATAATATCTCCTAAAGTGCAACCACTACCACAATGGGTTACTCCGACACCAACACTTTGCCAAAATGGCTTTTTCTTATTTGGTGGATCTTCGCCCCGTTCCTTCGCTCTTTGAACTCGTTGCTTAGTACTCAATCGACCTACTTTGTAGTAAGCATAAAGCCCAAGTGGCCCTGACCACAAAGCTGTGACTGGCCAAACAATTTGCATAATCCACATATTTTGGGGATTTTTAATAAAAACATCCACAGCAATAATCAAAAAGCAAATGCCAGCAGTCACTAATGAAATAATTGCCAAAACATTAAGCCATTCGGGCATGTTTAAATTCACCTGTAATTACAATAGGTCAGTTAAAAAAAGCATAAAAGTCTTTGTGTCTTAGTGCCTTCGTGGTTCAAATTTATTACTTTCTTTCAACCCCAACTGTGTAGTCGCGCTGTTCCCATTTACTATTTTCAATCCAGAAAAAGGTAAACATGATTGGTTTTTGCTGACTATCAGAAACAGAAATATCTACAAACTTTACTCCTACTTTTGTGGGAGTAGAAGGGATATCTTTTGCAGTCTTCCAATTATCATCTGACCAGTGCAACTGAAAAGATGCTAAAGCTTGAATCCGCAATGTATAGCCTTTTTTAATTTTGTCTATTTGACGATTAAATTTCCAAATTTCTAATGACTTACACTCTCTTCTTTCGCCTAAATAGCGATTTGCTACCTCTGGAATAAAATCAAATACCTGTCCATCATGATTTGACCGTAGCAGCTTAATATACTCTGAGTGCGCCCACATTAAAGGCATCGCCGAACCTGTTGGTTTTCCTAAATACATGTGGACATCAGGTTTATCTGCTTCATCCCAAATTTGTTCGGGTAGCAAACAAGTGTCAGAAGCAAATCCTTCCATCGCTTTGATACATGTTTTGACATCGCCGCCCGCAGCTAATTCATAATGTCCCCGTTCTCCTGCTAAAAGAGGCCAAGCACGTCCCTTACCCCAACTTGTATAAGGCTCTCCGTCTTCTTTCTGTCCGTAGCCGTCGTGGTTATAACGATGCCAACAAGGGCCAACAGGTGTATTTACTTTTAAGACTGCATCAATAACTTTTACAGAATCAACGATAATCGGATCGTCAGCTTTACGAATGCCATAGCGCACTAATTGTAGAAATCCGCCATCGACAATTTCTTTTGCTGGAAATTCTCCTGATTCACCGGGCGGTTGACTACTAATAAAAAGAGTTACTGTGTTAGGATTTTCGTTGGGTTGGGGATTATTGATATCTGTAGGAGTAATCCTAATATAATGTTGTTTGATGCCAGGAACTAAGGTTCCTTCAGTGGTAACTGTCCAGTCTTCAATGTGAGCTTCTAAAAAATCGGCGTATTCTTCTATAAACTGCGCTGTTGCTTGATCTCCACGTTCACGAACAAATTGAGCAGCACAAATTAAGGCGGCAATATTAGATGCTAATGTTGATGGTGAATAACCGCTGTTTTCTTCCCAGCGTTCTTGTTGGGTAGCAGGGCCATGACGAATTAAATAACCCGCCGCCCGCAGAACCATTGGATAGACATCGAAGTTTGAGCAAGCTTTTTCTTCATGTAATAGCCATGCTAAGAGAATGGGAAATGCCACCTCATCAAGCTGAATACCTGTCCAGTAAGGTTTACCATCAACCCAGAAGTTTTGAGCAAAACCCCCGTCTTCTTGTTGACTAGTGGCCAAATAAATCAGCGATCGCACTGCTGTATCTGTTTCTCCAGCAGCCACCAAACCTGCTACACTGCTAACCATATCCCGCGTCCAAACAAGGTGATATCCTCCTTGATCTTGGTCGTCTTTGGCTTCACCCCAAGGAATAGCCAAAGAGGCAATTAAAGCACCTGGATAAGTTTTGTCTTCATGTGCCAACAATAAACTAACGCTGTTGTGATACAACTTGCCGTCATCATAAGAAATATTTTCTAATGGTT
The DNA here is from genome assembly GCA_038259655.1 of Chroococcales cyanobacterium. Taxonomy (GTDB): domain Bacteria; phylum Cyanobacteriota; class Cyanobacteriia; order Cyanobacteriales; family Nostocaceae; genus Halotia. The sequence goes on along the minus strand of JBBSOP010000075.1, from coordinate 1,806 downwards.
TGATGTCGTCGCGCGATCGCTTCCACTGTTCGTTATACAGTTGCTTTTGCTGTTCAAAAGGAATATTCAGTGACTGAAACAATGTGGAAATTGCATTGTGCAAATTTGTCCCAAATGCCAGTCCTAAAGTAAACTCCTTAGCATTATCCAAATTTAGTTTTCCAGTTAAAGCAATATTGCCATCCAAAGCACGCTCAAACTCCCAATCCATCTGAAAATTATCAGCTAAATCTGTCCAGCCATCACTTTGTCCGACGTAGCCGCAGGAAAGATGGGTAAAAGGAATTGTTGCACCCAGTGCTAACCATGTTCCTTCTTTCTCAGCAGCCAAAATATGATATCCAGCAACTTCTATGATGTAACCATTGTTACCTCTACCTCCAACTTCTAAATGCGGCGCACATAAAGCGTATACATCGAGTTGAGAAATAAAATTGCGATCGCCTGTGATTTTTGTATGTTGTAAAATACAGGATAAATGTGGGTCGGCAATCACTTCTTTGATTACTGCATAACGTCCCTGTGGATCAGAATTGGTGATGCGGTATCCTAAACCATGAGTCCACATCGGTTCTACTTTTGAGTCGAGATGGCGCTTCTCTTCGTGGAAAAAGCTTTTCCCATCAGAAATGAGGTATTGCAAATCTCGAACTTGAGGTCTATCTACTGTGGGATGGTAGATTTCCGTAACAACACCATTCCAGACAGTAAACCAAACGTTACTGGAGGTAGAGTAAGCTGTTCCGACTCCATCTTTATTCGCATGAGTCCATCGAGGATCAATCCCTGGTGAGCCAAAAGCTTGTTCTTGACTAATAATATTCATAGCAGTTGTTAGTTGTCAGTTTTTGCGGTTAGCAGCTAAAGATTTAGCTTCCACAAAAATTTGTTTTATTTCAGGATGTTTTTGACGAATTTTTGCTTCTAAATTATCTACAGTTGAGGCTATTTCTTCACCTGTAAGATTTCTAGAAAACTGAATTTCTAAATTTAGTAATACTTCTTGTGGAGCCAGTTGCATTGTAAGTATACGCATAACTTCTTTTACTCCTGGTTCTGTTTTGGAAAGAGAACGGATACTATCTATAGTTTGAGGATTAGCACTTTCGCCAACTAATAAGCCTTTACTTTCTATTGCTAGTACTACTGCCACTATAGCTAAGATAATACCAATAATAATTGAGGCGATGCCATCAAAATAAATGTTATTAAATAAATGTCCTAAAAAGATGCCTGTCAAGGCTACAATTAAACCTAAAATTGCGGCAGAATCTTCAAATAATACTGTAAATACTGTTGGATCTTTGCTGTTTTTGATGGCTTCCCAAAAATTTTGCTTACCCTTTGTTGGTAAAAACTCTTTTAAAGCTACAGTCCAAGAAAAGCCCTCAAATAATATTGCCATACCCAACACAATATAATTCCACATTGGGTCTTCTAAAGGGCTGGGGTTAATTAAATGAGTAATTCCTTCATAAATTGACATCCCTCCGCCAATGGCAAAAATCAAGATAGCAACGATGAAAGTCCAGAAATAAAGTTCTTGACCGTAACCAAAAGGATGACTATCATCTGCTGGCTTTTGGCTCCTGCTAATTCCTAGTAAAAGTAACAGTTGGTCAATCGTATCTACAACTGAATGAATACCTTCAGATATCATGGCGGAACTGCCAGTAAAGGCGGCGGCGATAAATTTAGTAATAGCGATCGCTAAATTAGAACCCATCGCCACAAAGATGATTTTTTTAGATGAATCTGTTGCCATGAGTGTAATTCATAATTCGTAATTCGTAATTAATATTGCTT
>JBBSOP010000074.1:0-13879 GCA_038259655.1 Chroococcales cyanobacterium | reverse complement strand
GTATCCTTTGTCTGTGGTTTCCATGCTGTCTGAAGTTTATTACATAGTGCGATCGCAAATCGACGGCCGTTATTTGATAGCTCGTCCTAACGCTGAAACATCAGGTTATTTGTTGCTGTTTCGGGAAAACTATGATGCTTTAAGTTATCTCAACACCCACGCGGCAGAAGTGGCAAACCGTTTTGCTGTAGAATCTATTGCCGGTACACAGTTAAGCAGTTTGTTGAAGCGATGGGGTTATAGCGGTGTCGGTGTTGTAACTGATCCATTATTGCCGAAAGTGGAGTTTTTACAGCAGAGTTAAATACCGACTTTGGCAAACTTTATTTAAAATTCAAGAGTAAATTTTCAAAAGGATTGCTGTTATTCCAACGGTAGGTGTTAAAGTCTCGTTGATCAACTGTCACAATCCGTCCATGTCCAAGATATTCTGCTAGAACAACCAGAGAAGCATCTGCCATATCCATCGGCAAATCTGCATATTTTTGCATGAGTTCAACCATACGTGTAACATTTGTACAGCTTAAGTTAAACACCTCAAATGCTGACTCAGCAACCTCTGTTAGAAAAATACATTGAGCATTGCTACCACTACCTCTAGCAAGAAGGTAACAAGTTTCAGTAATAACTGGATAAGTAGTTATTAGTGGTTCATTTAGAGTATTTAAAACTTGTATTGCTAATTGATGCTTTTGATCATTTTGATTACCAAGTGCCACAAAAAAGCCAGTATCAGCGATGATCATATTTTTCTGACAACATTGATCGCGCAATAGTTTGGGAATTATCGGCCAAGTCAGTTTCTCCTTGGAAACAGCCAATAAATTTACTTTGTTTAAGTTTAGCTAACGGATCTGTTTTCTGTTGCTGAAGTTGTTGATAGCGCAGGTCAATCGAAGACTTAATTGCTTCTACTGTATCTTGATCTGTCTCTTGTTGAATATAGGCAAGCTTTTGGGCATATTCTTCGTCTAGTTGAATATCAACATTCTTCATAGCTACTACCTTGAACTATTTACATAAAGTATATCGTCCGCACATTGATTAAAAATTTTATGTGCGAAGTTGGTTTTTAATCCAGATTTAACTTTTAGTTAAGTCGTTGGTAAATAGACGTTAAAGCAAAACCTGCAAAATCAAGCAGAAAGAAGAGGCAATAAATTCAACAGCTTTTTTGTCACGAAGAAAACAAAATTGCTGAGTTTTACTTTTTCTGATCAAGCTGCTTTTAAGCCTTCTTGCTTTGAGCAACGCTTACTAGGTAGTACCTGCTGGATTGTAAAAAAGAGATTGTATGAGCAATAATCAAAGACAATTAAAAACAACTTCTAACGACTCCAATATATCTGCTAAAACACGCCAAAACTCAATTAAGCGGCGTTTGTTTCTAGGTGGATTAGTTATTGGCATGTCTGCTGTCACTTTTTGTGCAGGAGAATACTTATTACGTCAGACTACAGTAACATTAGCTGACACAGCCTACCCCAAGAAGACTAACTCTGTACTACCTGGTCAAGCTCGTCTCAATCTAGTCTTTATTTTAGATGGACTACGCCCTGATTCTATTAACCCGCAAAACACGCCTAACTTATATCGTCTGCGTCAAGAGGGTGTTAATTACGTAAATAGCCATGCTGTTTTTCCGACGGTGACTCGTGTTAATGCAACAGCGATCGCTACAGGGTATTATCCAGGTAAAAATGGCATTGTCAGCAACTCAATGTATGTACCGCAGGTAAACCCGACTAAATCATTTAGCACAGGTGAATATACTAATCTTCTGAAACTGGACGAAGTAACTAACGGGAAGTTAGTTTTTGTCAAAACATTAGGCGAACATCTCCAAGAAAACGGTCTGAAACTGGCTGCAATTAGTTCTGGGTCAACAGGTAGTACACTCCTGCTCAATCCTCGGTCTATCACTAATAATGTCGGCTTTTTGATTAATGGATATCTTGACCCAGGTAAACTTGTTGCATTCCCCGCTAATGTAAATCAAGAAATTCTTGATCGCTTTGGTGCTGCACCTGCGAATCAAGATACTAACGGAGATGACCAATATAACGAAGCAGTAGACTGGACTGAGAAGGTTCTCACAGATTATGTACTCCCAGAGTTAAAACCCGATGTAATTTTTAACTGGTTAACTGAACCTGATCACACTCAGCATCAATTTGGCGCTGGTTCTCCAGAAGGTATCAACGTTATCCGCAACGATGATCGCAATATTGGCTTAGTTTTGCATCGGCTCAAAAAACTTGGGTTACTTAACCGAACTAATATCTTTGTAATCTCCGATCATGGCTTCAGCGTTCAGACCTTTGCAGTCAATGTACAACAAGAATTAACTAACGCTGGACTCAAACTCGGACAAGATTCAGATGATGTAGTCTTAGCTAGCAGTGGTCAGGCTGTATTGCTGCACGTCAAAAACCATAATCCCAGAAAAATAGAAGAGATTGTTAATTTCTTGCAGAAACAGGATTGGAGTGGCGTTCTGTTTACAGCAGCACGCAGACCAATGAGAGGAAGACCTCAACTTGATCCTGCATTTAATCACCAAGATCAGCAACGCTCTCCTCAACCAGAAGGTTGGGTTCCAGGAACATTTTCTTTAGAACTTATCCATGAGTTCAATCAAGAACGAGGTGCAGACATCATTTTGACTTTTCCTTGGACATCAAATAAAAATGCTTTTGGTGTTAAAGGAACTGACTTTACAGATACTAGTGGTGGGACAACTGGCCCACTTACAGGTAACGGTAGTGGTCATGGCAGTATGAGTCCTTGGAATGTTCGCAACACCTTTATTGCTTGGGGAGCCGATTTCAAGCAAGGGGTAACTATTGAGACTCCCGCAAGTAATGTTGATATTACCCCGACAATTTTGGCGCTTAAAGGCATCAATAGCAATGAAGACTTTGATGGTCGGGTACTTCTTGAAGGATTAAAGGTAGGAGTAGATCCTAGACAAGTGAAGGTCAAAACTCGCGTTTTCACTACCAGAATCAGAGGAGGTTACAAAGCCTCTATTCAGGTATCAGAGGTAGGAGACCAACGCTACATAGATAAAAGCTGGCGAGAGCGCGATCGCTAAAAAGCATTAATTAAAATGAATCTGCTAGCGCCCTGGTGACTGCTGGGGCGTTGAATTTTGATTAATTAAAATTAGTATAGTAATTCAATGCTTTAAAATTTTCACTACTTTGCCAATCAAGTTACTTTTGGGGACAATCCCCCAGCAGCGACTGTCGTAGCTATTTTCGCGGTTATCACCGCAAAAAATCATGTAAAAAATATACTTAGCCTCCTCAGTGTTTAGTTACCAAGGACGCGATCGCCCTTTTTTAACTATCAATTCCACCAAAAGCGATCACTAAATTAATGGCATTTTAAATAGAGCGATCACTTACCAATCAATTAATATTTTTGAACATAAATATTGCCGATAATTTATAGCTAAAATAATCATAATTGTTAGAGGTAATTTATGAGCAAAGTTCAAACAAAATTACCAACTGATACCTGGGTAGCAGTAACTTGGGATGAATATCTTCAAGCAGTCGAAAATCCTGCCTACGATAAAGCTAAAGGCTACTACTACAATGGACGCATGAGGATTGAAATGCCACCAGTCGGAAATGACCACGCCAGCGACCACGGAATTATTATGTATGCAGTTTATCTGATTGCCAGTATTCGAGGTATTGCTCTAAATGGCAAGGATAACTGTACATACCGTAAAACAGGGCTTCGAGAAGTTCAACCCGATGCATCTTACTATATTGGAGAAAATGCTGATATTATTCCCTACGGCACTTCTATTATTAACTTAGATATTTACCCACCACCAGCTTTAGTTATTGAAATTGCTAATACTTCACTTGCTGATGACCAAGGTGAGAAAAGACTAATGTATGAAGATTTAGGAGTGCAAGAATACTGGATCGTGGATGTGCGAAATGTCCAAGTTATGGCTTTTGCAGTAGAAAATCAAGGTAGTAGACGAATTACAGAATCTCTAGTATTACCAGGTTTGGCAATTTCACTCCTAAATGATGCCTTACGGCGCACTCGTCAGATGAATCAAGGCCAAGTTGGTGCTTGGTTATTAACTCAATTTCAGAATTAATCACTTGAAAATCAAATCCAAGCGCTGTTGAGTTTTTTGTAGTGCATCGGTTGGCGGATTTTTTCCTAACAATACAGATTCAACTGCTCTACCTATACTATCAGAAATCCGATTATAACCAGGAAATATAGGACGCGATCGCCCATACTTAGCCTGATCTAAAAATACTTTTACTTGTGGTACTTTTTTAACAAACGCCTGATATTTTGCACTTTGACGGGACTTTAAATTAATCGGTAAATAGCCAGTTCCCAGCGCTAATTCTGTTTGAAATTCCTCACTCAAAGTATATTCAGCAAACTTAAAAGCTGCCTTTTGTCGCTGTGGTGTAGTTTTGAAAAAGAACAAATTCTCACCGCCAATACTGGTAGCAGGGACTTTATCAACAGGAATTGGCAGTACATCATAGTCAATGCCAGTTTCTTGAAATTGTCCCAAAGTCCAAGGGCCACTTAATTGCATCGCTACATTCCCGGCTATTAATTCATCTGTTTCATAACCTCGTTCCGGGCCAGATAAAATAGCCGAACCATCTGTAATTAAAGTACGCCAAAATTTTAAAGCTGCGATCGCTCCTTGATTACCTTGCAAATTCACTGCTGCGGCTTGTTGTGAATCTCCACTCACCAATTCACCGCCGCCACTCCACATAAATGGCAACCAAGTAAATACCGTAAATTCTCCCTTTCCTAAGGGTAAAAACATACCATGTTGATCAATCTTGCCATCATTATTAGTATCACGAGTTAATTTCTTGGCAACTTGCCGAAACTCTTCCCAGGTGCGGGGTAATTCAGTAATTCCAGCAGCTTTAAACAAACTCGGACGGTAAAAAACACCAACATTATTTGTTGCAAATGGTACTGACCAAATCTTCCCTTGGTATTCCATTGATGTATATAAAGTGGGGTCAATTTCGTCTTTAACTGGAGAACTTGCTAGCATTTCATCCAAAGGAATCAAAGCATCCAGTTCCACTAATTGCCCCGCAATTGTCGGGTTAAACCACAATATATCTGGCGGTGCATTTCCGACTACTGCTGCCAAAATCTTGGGCATTTGCTGATCTTGTTGCCCGACATAAAGCGACTCTACTTGAATATCTGGATGGGTTTGATTAAATTTGTTTACAAGCTTTTGCAATACATCCCGATTTGGTGGTGGATTCACCCCCTGCCAGAGAGTCACATGAGTCACTTGATCTGCTTGTACTCTAGTCCGCAAAGCCTGACATCCGCTTAAAGTGAATATGCCCACCAGGAATAACACCAATAAACGGCTAAGGTAGTATGGCAACTTCTTTCTTTTTCTCCTGAAATTGTGGGGTGCGAACAAAAGCCGCAGATAAGGTTGATTAAAAAGATTCACTAATTCTCTAAGTTTGATAACTACAACTTTGGCACTTGAGATCAGGCAGAGACTTTACTAAGGATGAAGATAGAAAAATTTGATACTTTACACTTAAATATTTTATCACTTTATAATTTTCCCCAATTTGCTTTTGCATCTTGGTAAAAGCTATGTATATCTTAATCTTGAAATAGAGCGTTAATAATTTTAGGTTATGGCAGGACATAGTAAATGGGCAAATATTAAACGCCAAAAAGCGGTAGTAGATGCAAAAAAGGGCAAAACTTTTACCCAGCTTTCCAGGGCAATAATTGTTGCTGTCAGAAGTGGTGTACCAGATCCATCGGGAAACTTTCAACTGCGTACAGCCATTGATAAAGCTAAGGCGGCAGGTATCCCCAATGATAATATCGAACGGGCGATCGCTAAAGGTGCAGGCACTTTTGGTAGCGATCATGATAATTTTGAAGCTATTCGCTATGAAGGTTATGGCCCTTGTGGTGTAGCAATTTTGATTGAAGCATTGAGCGATAATCGCAATCGCACGGCTGCTGATTTACGGGTAGCTTTTAGCAAAAATGGTGGCAATTTGGGTGAAACAGGTTGCGTTAGTTGGATGTTTGAGCAAAAAGGTGTATGTATTGTTGAGAAAGTGGTTGACGAAGATAAGCTTTTAGAAGCCTCACTAGAAGGCGATGCCGAGTTTTATGAGATGACTGAAGATGAGACGGCTGAAGTGTTTACAGAAGTTGCAAATTTAGAAATCCTCAACCAAACGTTGAAAGATCAGTCCTTTCAGGTGATTGATGCCGAATTACGCTGGATTCCCAGTAATTATATTGAGGTGACTGATCCTGAACAAGCGCGATCGCTCCTCAAGTTAATTGATACACTAGAAGCCTTGGATGATGTCCAAAATGTCACATCTAACTTTGAAATGGCAGAACAATTATTAGCTATGAGTATTATTTAGGAATCTGAAGATGATTTTGCTGCGGCTTGTCGTACTACATCAATGTCTAATTTTAGAGCCTCAGCAATTTGCTCAAAACTCAACCCCAGTTTTAACAACTCAGGCACTGATTCTAACTTGCCTTCAATCTTGCCTTCTTCTTTGGCTTCTTGATAAACTCTGGTATTTCTAATAGCATCCAACCCTAACATAGCTTCTACCTCTTCGCGGCTCAGTTTGGGAAATTTGTAAATTACTACCGTTTCTATAAATTCTATAATTTCTTGCTGAGTACGCGCATCTGCCAACTGCCGTTTAGCTTGCTCAATTAGCTGTTTAGCTTTGATGACTGTGCTACTTTTACGCTCCACTACTAGCTGCACAATACCAACACCTATTGAAGTACCTGCTGTTTCTCCTAATTCATTTAAATATACACGTTGCACTAAGTGAGTGTTTAGTAAAAAATCATACGGTCTAGTCTGTTCAGGTTCGAGACTACGCCTAGGAAAGATCACAACTGCACGCCATTCGTTGACACTTTGGTATTGATGCAAATACAAAAATATTTCCGCAAAAACACGCTGATAAAAGATCTTGTCTTTTTGAAATTGTACTTCCAGAAAATAGATCGGTTGATTGGGGTTATTGAGTTTTGGTAAAAACACCCCATCAAGACGGAATGCTTGTTGTTTCAGTTCAATAGAGGTGAATTGATAGCTATTAGCATCAGTTTCAGGTTGACCAATTAATTCAAAAAATATGCTAGGAGAGGCTTGAAAGAGACTATAAAAAAGAGTATCAGTTTTCACAGTTTGCTGAAATCACATTTTTTCCATCTAACCTAAGGCAGATTTTAATTCAAAAAGTAAGCTAATACGCGAAAAAGATGCGATCGCACTCATTCTCAACTTGACTTGCTCAGAACCAAGCGATCGCGTCACAATAGTAATTAAGATTGCTTAATTTCTCTTAATAATGGCAACGCAGCTTACTCAAACACTTCCCTCTCAGCAATTCTCTCCAGATAAATGGGGATATGACTATGATTTGGTAATTGTAGGCGGTGGAATTACTGGTTTAACCCTAGCTTCTGCATTAAAAGATTCTGGCTTGAATGTCTTGTTAATTGAGGCCAGAGTAACATCAGCAGCAGTAGCTAAAGGCCAAGCCTACGCAGTACACATGCTTTCGGCGTTGATTTACAAAGGCATTGGTGTTTGGGACAAAATACTACCTCAAGTTGCTAAATATCGCCAAGTTCGTCTTTCTGATGGCGATTATCCCAATGTGGTGGAATTTGCAACCAATGATATTGGTACGCCAGAATTAGGTTACGTAGCAGAACATCAAGCACTATTACAACCATTGCAAGAGTTTGTGCAAAATTGTCCCAATGTGACTTATTTATGTCCGGCGGAAGTAGTAAATATAAAATATCAGCAAGATATAGTAGCAATAGATATCAAAATTGCTGACCAAACACAGACAGTGCGTAGTAAGCTAATAGTAGCCGCTGATGGAGCGCGATCGCCGATTCGTCAAGCGGCTGGCATCAAAACTTTAGGCTGGAAATATTGGCAATCTTGCATTGTTGCCTTTGTGAAACCAGAAAAACCTCATAACGATACTGCCTACGAAAGATTTTGGACTAGCGGGCCGTTTGCAATTTTACCTTTGCCGGGAAACCGTTGCCGCATTGTGTGGACAGCTCCCCATGAAGAAGCCAAAGCCTTGTGTGCCTTAGATGATCAGCAATTTTTAGCAGAACTCAGCCGTCGCTATGGTAATCAAATGGGCAAATTAGAATTACTAGGCGATCGCTTTATTTTTCCGGTACAACTCATGCAAAGCGATCGCTATGTTCTACCACGATTGGCATTAATTGGTGATGCGGCACATAATTGTCATCCTGTGGGCGGACAAGGTTTAAATTTAGGTATTCGAGATGCGGCTGCTTTAGCGCAAGTAATCCAAACAGCACACAAAGCAGGTCAAGATATTGGCAATGTTAAGATACTCAAGCGCTATGAACGTTGGCGGCAATGGGAGAATTTAACAATTTTAGGGTTTACCGATTTATTAGATCGGATGTTTTCTAACAATTTCTTCCCTTTGGTAGTTGTTCGTCGTATGGGTTTATGGGTAATGCAGCGAGTGCCTATACTGAAAGTATTTACCCTTAAATTCATGATTGGTTTGAAAGGGCAGACTCCAGAATTAGCAAAACATTTGTGATATAGAGCATGGGGCAAGTGGGCATAAGGCACTTGTACTGAGTTTATCCTGAGCGCAGCCTCTCGTAGAGAAGGCCGTAACCGAAGTATTGGTAGCTTATTTCCCGTTCATCATCTCTTTGTAGGTAATGTTTTTACCATTGATTTGCAAAATATACCAGTCAATCTAGCTGTGCTAATTCAATTTTGGCAAGGTTTTATCCATGACTCAACCTTCTTTTAATAAGTCTGATGGTAATAATGCCAACAAAGGCTCTGTCGAAAATCCAGACAAAACTGCCGCTAGTAATTCCCAGACTACTATTGATAGACGGGTGACAAATCCCAAAAGTTACTCAAATCCTTCAGAGTCTATTTTGCCTGAGCAACAAAAACCACAACAATGGAGCCTGAAGTCTAAAGCAATGGCTTGGGCGATCGCCTTGACTATGTTGCCAGTAGTAGCAGTTGGTATAGGTAGTTACTTCAGCACTCAGCAGATTATCCCAGACCAAAAAGCAAGTACCGCAGTCAAAGAGGGGCTGGAAAAACACAGGTCATTTTTGCTACTGGAGACTGGAGCGATCGCTTTAGTCGCAGGGGCGATCGCAGCTTTTGTTGCTAATCGGGCTACGCGTCCAGTTTTGTCTGCTGCCAAGACTTCCACCGCTTTAGTCAATAGATTACGTCTAGAGCAAGTAAAGACGCGAGATCGCGTTGCTGGCAAAGATGAATTAGCAGCTTTAAAAGCCAACATTAACCTCCTCCAACAGCAATTACCAGATTTGCTCTGGAAACAAGAATCTGAAGCCGAACGCTCTCAGGTATTAACGAACATTACTCGTCGTATTCAAGAGGCACTTTCGGAAGAAGATGTCCTGAAAACGACCGTTGCAGAAGTTCGCAAAGCTTTGAGAATAGACCGCGTAGTAATTTTTCGCTTTGACTCTAGTGGGAGTGGTACGTTTGTTGAAGAAGCAGTAGCACCCGGTTTGCCGAAAACCTTATGGGCGACTGTTTCAGATCCCTGCTTTGAAGAAAGATATATTGAAAAATACCGCCAGGGTCGAGTTTTGGCGATCGATGATATTTATCAAGCCAACCTTAACGATTGCCATATCGGTTTATTAGAGCGATTTGCAGTCAAAGCAAATTTAATTGCACCAATTATTAAAGATAACCAGTTATTTAGCTTGTTGATTGGGCATCAGTGTTCTGCACCCCGCTTTTGGCAACAACCTGAGATTGATTTGTTCACCCAAATTGCCGCACAAGTAGGATTTGCCCTTGATCATGCCAGACTTGTAGAACAAATGGATACTAGGGCTGACCAAGCCCAATTAATCATAGATCTTACCCGCCAGATTAGGCGATCGCTCAACGAAGAAGATGTCCTCAAAACCACTGTTGACGAAATTCGTAAAACCCTGAGTGCTGACAGGGTAATAGTTTATAGCTTTGATGCTAATTGGTATGGTACTGTAATTGCTGAAGCAGTACTTCCTGGCTTTCCTAAAGCATTACGAGCTAACATCAAAGATCCTTGTTTTGCCGAAGGCTATGTTGAACAATACCAAGCAGGTCGAGTTCAAGCTGTCAACAATATTTTTGCAGCAGGATTAAGCGCTTGTCATCTTAGTCAACTGGAACCCTTTGCAGTCAAGGCAAATTTGGTTGCACCCATTCTTAAAGATGACCAATTATTTGGCTTATTAATTGCCCATCAGTGCGCTGCACCGAGAGAGTGGCAGCAATCTGAGATTGATTTGCTGGCTCAGTTAGCTATGCAAGTAGGATTTGCTCTCGACCATGCCAGATTACTCCAACGCATTGATAATGAAGGAACACGCACCAATTTAATCGGGGATATTACCCGCCAAATCAGGCGATCGCTCAACGAAGCAGATGTGCTAAAAACTACCGTTGAGGAAATTCGTAAAGCTCTGAGTACTGACAGAGTAATGGTTTATAGCTTTGATGATCATTGGTATGGCACTGTAATTGCCGAAGCAGTACTTCCCGGCTTTCCTAAAGCATTACGAGCCAACATCAAAGACCCTTGTTTTGCCGAAGGTTACGTGGAACAATACCAAGCAGGTCGAGTTCAAGCTGTCAATAATATTTATGAAGCGGGATTAAGCGCTTGTCACCTTAGTCAACTTGAACCCTTTGCAGTCAAGGCGAATTTAGTTGCACCCATTCTCAAAGATGAAAAATTATTTGGCTTATTGATTGCTCATCAGTGCGCTGCACCGAGAGAATGGCAGCAGTCTGAGGTCGATTTGCTGGCTCAGTTAGCTATGCAAGTAGGATTTGCTCTCGACCATGCTAGGCTTTTAGACCAAGTAGAACAGGCATATATATCTGTGGAGTCTGCCTTTAACGAGCAGCATCAAAACAATACAGCATGGCAAAATCAAATATCAAAACTGCTCAAAGATAGCGAAGTTGTTGTAGAAACTTTGTCTTTTCAGACACTCAACCAGATGGAGTTTGTAACATCTGCATATAATCGAATTGAAGAATTGGCCAATGTGGCTCGGCAAATGCTCATTTGTGTCCAACAAATACAAAGCCAAGAGCAGCTCAGTAATACAATCCAAGACGGACAAGAAAACATGTATCAAATTGCAGATTATATTTCTGCAATGCAAGTCACAGTTACGGAAGTAGCCGCCACAATTCAATGTTTAGATCATCCTACTGACAAGCTTGCCGAAAAAGTGAACATAATCGATCAGTTTGTAGCCCAAATCAAGTTCCATGCGATGAAAATCGCCCTAGAAGCTACTCGTACTGGTGAAGCAAGTCAAGAGTTTGCAGCAGAAAAAATCTTGGCTTTGGGGAAACAATTGGATACTGACATTACCAAAATCAAATCCTTGGTTGGAGAAATTCACACCACCGATCACAAAGTCATGGCGTTAATAGAGACTGGAAAAGAACAGGCGATCGCAGGGACTCAAACAGCAACAGCAATTCAAGAAAAACTCAATCAAATTAACGCTATGAGTGTGCAAGTCAACGCACTAATTGAAGAACTAACCCAAGCCGCTGTCAACCAAGACCAAACTGCAACTGCTGCTAGTCAATCTATTTTAGAAGTTGCAAATATTGCTAATCAAACATCAGAACGAGCTGTAAGAGTGTCTCAATCATTAGCTAAATTGACAGCAATTGTCCAAGAAAACAAGTAGTTTTACGGGTAGAAATCTAGACACTATTGACTTAATTCGTAGTGAATTTATGATCACTGTGACACTAACTGCTGTTGCTACTGCGATCGCAACTACACTTTGGACTAAAGCACAAGAGAAAATTGGCGAAAATATTGGTGATGTTACATGGACGCTTGGCGGTAAGTTAATAGAAAAGCTCCGCCAGAAGAATAAATCGCCATTACTCACCAGTGCTGTAGAGGGAAGTGAACCGCAGCGATTAGATTATGGTCAAGCAGTTCTGGAACAGATAGCCCTTGGGAAGTAGCCGAAAGCTTAGGACTGATTGACCCAGGTAATGAAAAAGCAATCACTACTTTGGTAAATCTGCTAGAGTCAACGGATATGCACTGGTTCACCAGTTGGCAAGCAGCTAAAAGCTTAGGAGAGATTGGTTTGGGCAACCAAAAAGCCATGACTGCTTTAGTAAATATGGTGAAGTCAACAGACGTAAACGATATCATCTTTTGGGAAGCGATAAAAAGCTTAGGAAAAATAGGCTTTGGAGATAAAAAAACGATTATTTCCTTAAAGAAATTACTGCAATCAAATTTTTTAGATGACTATACGCGTATGCTGATAGCTTCTAGCCTAGGGCTAATTGACCCAGACGATGAAAAAGCAATCACTACCTTGGTGCAAATGCTGCAATCTAATCATGTAAATCACCACATCCGTAGGGAGGTAGCATCAAGCTTAGAGGAAATTATACAAGACAATAACCATCGGTTCGCAGTAATCAAAACATTAAGTAGTTATTGGCGATTAAATGGTGAATACTACGATTTAGTCTGGAATTGCGCTCAGTATATGCCTTACCCCGATTTCTGTAAAGCTTGGCATCAGCATAATTTTGTCACTCGCACAATGTGAAGCTTCAAGAAAATCCTCTTCACAAGAGTCATTTAACTACTTTTGCAGCCACGATGTTATAAATATCGTGATGTTATTAATGAGCATCGTCATGTTGTTAATGAACATCGTCATGTTATTAATGAACATCGTCATGTTATTAATGAACATCGTCATGTTATTAATGAACATCGTCATGTTGGTAATGAACATCGTGCTGTTAGTAACAAACGCCATGATATTTATGGTAAATGCTTAAATGTTTGTTACCAAAACTTATCAATGAATAGATAAAATAAGCTATTCTCGTTTTAATGCCTATTTGTGCGTTAGGAAATGCTAAGATTTCAATCAAATATGGCATTTGCACAGCTATGACAACCACGCTGCACAAATCAATATCTTTAGCAGAGTTCCTCAAATTGCCAGAAACTAAGCCAGCTAGTGAATTTATCGACGGTCGCATCTATCAGAAACCAATGCCACAAGGGAAACATTCCCGGCTACAATTAAAACTTTGTAACGCAGTTAACCAAATTGCTGAGGAACAAGAAATTGCCTTAGCTTTTCCAGAATTACGCTGCACATTTGGTGGACGTTCAATTGTACCAGATGTAAGTGTATTTGCTTGGGAACGGATTCCCTTTGATGCTAACGGGGAAATTGAAAATACTTTTGCAATTTATCCTGATTGGACAATTGAAATTCTTTCACCAGATCAGAATACAACCAAGGTAATTATAAATATTCTCCACTGTTTAAAACATGGTACTCGATTAGGTTGGTTAATTGCTCCAGATGAACGCTTGGTGTTGGTATTTTTGCCAGGACAGCAACCTATTGAGATGAGTGGAGATGAAGTATTGCCTATACTTGAATTTTTGCAGCTTAATTTAACAGTCACACAGGTTTTTGCATGGCTAAAACCAACAAAAATTAGTTTATAAATTAAATTCTAGAATAGTTGCAGCGTAGTTGATTATATTTGTCTGTTCGTAAAATTAACGTGAGTTCGACGCTTCTAAAAACCCCGCTTCCATTCCTCTCACGCCAGTTGCTACAACGGGGAGGCAGCCGTGTGGGCGGGTTTCCCGACTTGAACGGACTGCCGTGGGAACCCCCCTCCGGGTGAATCCTGCGGATACGCTACGCGAGCGCC
>JBBSOP010000073.1:0-13943 GCA_038259655.1 Chroococcales cyanobacterium | reverse complement strand
GGGTTAGTTTTACGGGAATTGCCCGCGGTTTTGACATTCCACCCCCATCTGGGCAAGTTGCGTTTGCAGAACAGACGAGCGATCTAATGCTCAATACGTTGTTTGCAGCGTTGACACAGGAGTTCGACGAGACAACGGCGGATAATGTAGAGCAGGGTAAGCACTCCATCTCGCTGATATTTAATGATCAGAACAAGGATATGCGGTTAGTCGGTACTGTTAGCCCACTCCGGCAAAACGATCGCCCCTATGACAAATTCGAGCGTCAGGCAAATACACTGGCAATGACGGGGGAGGCGTATACTTCCGTCCAGCGTGTGGATGATAAATGGTACTATCGGCGCTCAATCCCCCTCAGTAACTTCAGGGCGGAATGTGCAATGTGCCACGTCAATTTTCCCGCTGGTCCCACGTCTGACTGGGTAGGCGCGCTGATGCTCAGAGTCCCAATCCAGAATTAAGGAACTTCCAAAAAATAAAATAATTATTATGTAGTTTAAAAGTCAGTGCTGCCGTCGGTAACACTGACTTTTTGTTGATCTTTGTTTAAGATTTTAAAGTGTGAATATTCGTCTCCCAATTTTGCCCATCAAAAGGCACAATCTGAAAATTGTCAATCACATCACCATCTAAACACCGCACATTTACATCAATGCCATCAGGATGACTGCGAGGGATGTAAAAAGGATGCATTCCACAAGTGCGACAAAACTTATGCTGGGCAATTCCTGTGTTAAACTTGTATGTTGTTAGTTCATCTTCACCTTTAAGCAAAGTGAATTGCGATCGCGGCACAATTAAATGTAAAAATCCCTTTTTTGTGCAAATTGAACAGTTACAATCATCCGCTTTATGGTCTTCAACCACTACACGAAATCGGACTGCGCCACAGTGACATCCGCCTTCATAAGTGACTGATTCTTTAGTCTTTATTATCATATTTTTTTGTAAATATTAATTAGGATTCTAATTTAGAAACTCGCTCTTCTAATTTATTGACTTGTTGTTTTAATTCAATCACCAAAGTTGCTAGTCGGTCAAACATCCGGTCAGACTGTGATAAACTTTGTCTAGAATTAGGCGATCGCGGTGTCAATGTTGTTCTTGAAGATGATGGCTGGCGGGTTTGTCCTAGTTGAGATTCTATTTGATTAAGGCGTGATTCGACACGATTAAAGTCCGCTTCTAAATTGTTAATACGTGATTCGACTTGCTGTGATGAAGCGCTGTTAGACAATAGCCCCAGCCAGATAACTATTACCAAACTAGTGGCGAACAATAATCTGCGAAACATTTCAATTACTCCTTTGGTAGAGATAGAGTAGATAAATTACATCTCTATCTCTTCATCTCCTGCTAATAACTTTATTGATCTGGTTGTAAGAGAGAAAATAGTTGATACCAATTGATGGAATTAATACTATTTTCACCTTCTTTTACCTCAAGGGTAACATTACACGCCTTCGATTGTTGTAGCGCTTCCACACAAAGTTCTGCCACATCCTCACGGCTGATTTTGCCTCTAATATTATCACCTTGATCGAATATTAATGACTTACCTCCTGCTTCTTCGGTTAAAGCACAAGGTCTAATAATCGTATAAGGCAAACCACTTGCTCTTAAGCTATCTTCTCCTTTCAACTTCCATGTTAAAATTCCTCCTAGCTGGTCATTTAACTTGACTGCTGGTGGTTCTTCATCTAAATTAATCCCAGGTCGTCCTGGACGAGTCACACCCGCTGAACTGACAAGGACAAATTGTGGTAAAGTTGCCCCACCATAAGCTTTAATTGTTTCCACTTGCAAAGCAAAATTACCAGCCGAAAATTTAGGATTTAAAGCGCCATCATACTCAAATTTGCTCAACATCAATTGAAATGAGCTAACTTTGCTAGTTTCAATCGGCGGACAATCATTAACTACTTTTGCCCGAAATACAGGAGTTAAATCTGCAAAAGGAACGTGAATATTTATCCAAGTATTATCTACAGTATCGAAAGAATAGCTATAACCAACACCATCCCATTTTGTATCTGTCCGCAGAAAGATTTTATAACGCTGACCGTCGCCTTTGACACGCAAATCTACACCTTCGTAATCAGATAAATCGAAGGGTGGATCAAAATTTCTGGTTCTAATTGAAGCAAATCCGCCAGAGTTAGCAGTTGAGACGTTACCTGTAAATACAGCTGTATTTTCTAATAATTGAATCTTACTAGCACTTACGCCGCCCATAACGACATCATCGACTGCACCCCAAGTATTTTTTAACTCTGCTGAGGGATTAGTAAAGTCAAATATAATTTTTTCATTGACTTCGGGTAGATATTTTGCTGCTGCTTGTACCAAGTTTTTCACACCTTGATATTCCACATTTTCGGGAGTATCCCCAACAATTTCTGGTTGGTAAAATTTCACACCTTGATTATATTTAGCTCTATCTGCTGTATCTCCTTCTACAGGTTGCACACGCACTGCTGTACAACAAACTACAGCTTGAATATTAGCCATAACTACAGAATTTAATGTTTCTGGTTGAGTAATATCCGCAGCTACTAAGTCAACATCGTCACCCAAAATTGAACGTGCTTTGTCTATATCTCGTACAAGCGATCGCACATTATAACCCCTTTCTAGTAATCGCCGCACGACTCGTTTACCAACCCCACCTGTCGCACCAGCTACCAATATTACACCCACATTTTCACCTCCCTTGGGTTTATCTTGATTTTCCTTAGACCAACCTGGAATTAACTGTTGTATCCAATTAAGCAAAGGAATAACCTCAAAGTAGGTCAAAGTTTCAATAAACCTACCTAAGTCCCATTGAGAACGATTTTTGTCACTCACAACTGCGTCCTCATAAAATTTATTCTTATTTCATGATAACGAAACAGTTGCTAATTCTTAAGTAAGCGAAAAATAGTCTCTATTAAACCTTTGCGTACCTCTGCGTTTAAAATACTACTATTTTTGACGTTGCTGAATCATAGGATGAAATTTCATGGATTGAAACTTAAAACTCTTTATACTCTCTGCGCCTCTGCGTGAGATAAATCATCCTATTTTTCTTTCATCCTATCTCTCAAGAACGTTAAGATACATAGTGAGTGCTATCAATCAAACAAAAATCTACCTATGAGCCAACTTGAAAAAGCTCAAGCTGAATATGAAACTTTCCCTCAAGAATTGAGCAGCGTAATCATTAGCACTATTAGTCAACAAGGAATACCTAATGCTAGTTATGCTCCTTGCGTGATTGATGATGCCAAAAATATCTATATTTACGTTAGTGGACTAGCAACCCATACCCAAAATCTTCATGCTAATCCTCAAGTAAGTGTCTTATTTATTGACGATGAAGCTAAAAGTGAACAAATTTTTGCTCGTCGCCGTTTGAGTTTTGATTGTACAGCTTCTTTGATAGAGCGTGAAACCGAGATTTGGAATAGCATTGTCGAGAAATTTCACCAACGTTTTGGCGAAATTATCGAGCTTTTGCGTGGCTTAAACGACTTTCGGATTTTTCAGCTAACTCCTAAATCAGGTCGTTTTATCATTGGTTTTGGTACAGCTTATCAAATTAGTGGCGATCGCCTCAATCAACTTGTTCACATTACAGGAGATCAAAAGCAGTGAAATTTTCTGTATTTACACTTAGAATATAGTTTTATGCTTCAGTTTTTACCTCCTGGCTTTGGGCATAAAATCATCCATACATCTTTGGGAGCAATGGTTTACTATACACAAACCACTGCACCTTGGTTAAATGCTGCTACTGAAGATTTACCTCCGTTATTGTTTTTGCATAACTTCGGTGGTGGATCATCAGCTTATGAATGGTCTAAAGTTTACCCCGCTTTTGCCCCTACATACCGCATATTAGCCCCAGATTTAATCGGTTGGGGAGAATCTGCTCATCCAATCCGAGATTACCAAATTAACGACTATCTGACTACGATCGCAGAATTTATCACCCAGACTTGTCCTCAACCTGTAACTGTAGTAGCTTCTTCTCTAACAGCTGCTTTGACTATCCGCTTAGCTATTAACAAATCTGAATTATTCCAAAGACTATTTTTAGTATGTCCTTCTGGTTTTGATGATTTTGGCCAAGGTGCTGGACGCAGACTTCCATTATCCATCATTAATACGCCCTTATTGGATAATATAATTTATGCCCTTGGTGCTGAAAATGCCCTTGCAGTCAGAAATTTTTTACAAAGTTTTCTCTTTGCTAAACCAGAACGAGTTTCACAAGAAATGGTAGAAGCTTATTTAACTTCTGCACAACAATTAAATGCTAAGTTTGCGGCTTTAGCATTTTTACGGGGTGATCTTTATTTTGACTTGAGTTTGTACATTCAGCAATTGCAAATTCCTACTGTGATGTTTTGGGGAGAAGAAGCACAATTTACGAGCATTAAATTAGGGCGACGTTTGGCTAATTTAAATATAAATGCAGTTGAAGATTTTCAGGCGATCGCCAATACAGGAATTTTACCCCATTTAGAGACACCAGAAATTTTCATTGGTTTATTACAGCGCTATTTTCGACTGATAACTGATAACTGATAACTGTTATCTGTCTAAGCTTTCACTCATGCGTTGTTCTAGCAACTCCAATAACCCATCTACATCTTTACCAACCTGCTTAAAACAATCCGGTGGCGCTGGTTCTGGTGCAAACTGAATTAACTTAATTTCACCTTTACCAATACCAATCATTACTACTTCTACTTCGGGTTGATGATTTTCGACAATTCCCAAAATTTCTTGGAGCCGATTTTCAACTTGATCATTTAATTTTTCTATCGCTTCTTGGGGACAATAAACAAAATGTGGAGTTGGTTGTAAATCAATACCAATAGTACCCTTGCTGTTACCATTTTCTAACCATAATCCCCAAAATAGCGCCGCTAAATCTTGCTGATTTGCTTTCACAAACCTATCCAACTGTCCACGCCACTTGTTATCACCTGATTCCGATTGAGTGTTACCAAACATCATAAATAATTCGTAATTCGTAATTCGTAATTCGTAATTCGTAATTCGTAATTTTTGAAGCAATTCAGTATATATCTATTTCCTATGCCCTACCTATGCCCCATGCCCCATGCCCCATGCCCCATGCCCTATTTTATTTCACCCCACTTTGTACACGCCAGAGACTAGCGTAAATGCCATCTCGTTCTAGTAGTTGTTCATGGGTTGCCGACTCTACTAATTTTCCATGTTCCATGACATAAATACAATCAGCATTGCGGATAGTAGAAAGACGATGAGCGATCGCAATTGTAGTTCTATCTACTGTAATCCGTTCGAGCGATCGCTGGATTGCGGCTTCGGTTTCGTTGTCTACTGCGGAGGTGGCTTCGTCTAAAATCAAAATGGGTGGATTCTTTAATACTGCACGAGCGATCGCAATTCTTTGTCTTTGTCCACCAGATAACTTTTGTCCTCTTTCTCCCACAATTGTCTCATAACCTTGGGGCAGTTCCATAATAAATTCGTGGGCTTCAGCCACTTTTGCCGCTTTGATGATTTCTGGTTCGTTCGCGTCAAAGCTACCATAAGCGATATTCTCTGCTACTGTGCCATGAAATAAAAATACATCCTGACTCACCAAACCAATGCAACGGCGTAAGTCTCGTAGTTTCAAATCTTGTATTTCGATTCCATCTACGGTAATCATTCCTCTTTCGACTTCATACAACCGCAATAACAATTTAACTAAAGTACTTTTACCGGAACCAGTTGAACCAACAATCGCAATGGTTTTACCTGCGGGAATATCTAACGAGAGATTTTCAACTACAGGAAATCGATCTTGATAAGCAAAAGTAACATTTTTGAATTGCACTTCGCCGCGTACTTGCTCAAATGGTAAAGATATACTTCCTGGATGAATAGCGATAGGCGTATCCAATAAATTCATGACTCGATTAGTAGAAGCCATCGCTCTTTGATATTGATCAAAAGTATCACCTAATCTTGTTAAAGGCCACAATAAGCGCTGAATTAAGAATATTAATACGCTGTAAGTACCTACAGACATTTTGCCTGCAACTGCTGCCATCCCACCATATAATAATAATGCGGTAAATCCTACTAAAATCAGCATCCGAATTAATGGCACAAAGGCGGCTGAAAGTTTAATTGCTTTCGTGTTACTGCGGCGGTAGCCTTCACTTTCAATCTCTAAACGCGAGGCTTCATAAGTTTCAGATGTAAAACTTTTAATCGTAGTAATACCGCTGATGTTATTCGATAAACGCGAATTGAGAAAACCTACTTTTTCTCTAACATCAGCGTAGCGAGGCGCAAGCAGTCGTTGATAAGCTAAAGAACCCCAAAGAATAAACGGCATCGGTAACAAAGCCATCCACGCTACACTAGGAGCCAAAACGAAGAAAGCACCGCCAATAATGACGACAGTTGTAGCAACTTGAATCAGATCATTAGCTCCCGTGTCCAAAAATCGCTCTAATTGGTTAATATCATCACTGAGGATGGACATTAAACCACCAGTGCTACGTTCTTCAAAATAAGCCAATTCCAACTCTTGCAAATGCTTGTAGGCATCCAAACGTAAGTTATGCTGAACGCTCTGCGCCAAATTGCGCCAAAGTCGAGCGTAAGCGTACTCAAAAACTGATTCTAGTATCCAAACAATCACAGTGAGGAAGGAAAGAATTAAAAACTGCCCAAAGACATCTTTAACTCCTAACTGAGCAATGATAGAATCCTGCTGTTTGACTACTACATCTACCGCAATCCCAATTAATGCCGGCGGTGCTAAGTCAAAAAGTTTGTTGAGGATAGAACAACCAGTAGCCAGCCAAATTTGCTGACGATACTGGTGTCCGTAGTCAAGCAGGCGGTGGAGGGGATGCACTGAATGTCTACGTCTTTTCATTATCTGGCCGTTTACAGTTGCGTGAAACTGATGTTAACACGATAGGGGAAAACATCTTACTTTTGTAGCCTTGAACCTGCGTAGGCAGATAACGTGTCACCATAGTACAGAAGTTGCCTAAAGATGCAAAAGGAGAAAAAAGCTTGAAAAATCAGCAATTGGGGAATTGGCAAACCACGGTTTTGGGGATTGTGGTAGCAATAATTGTGCTAATCGGGCTGAATGCTTTTGTGATTATCAACCCAGGACAAGCAGGAGTAATCAGGATCTTAGGTAAAGCAAGAGACGGTGCTTTGTTGGAGGGGATTCATGTCAAACCACCTTTCATCTCAGCAATAGATATATATGATTTGACGGTGCAGAAATTTGAAGTCCCAGCGGAAAGTTCTACTAAGGATTTGCAAAATTTATCTGCTAGATTTGCGATTAACTTTAGTCTTGATCCCTTACAAGTAGTTGAAATCAGGAGAAAACAAGGAACTTTAGCCAATATTGTTTCAAAAATCATTGCCCCCCAGACTCAAGAAGCGTTCAAAATTGCCGCTGCTAGACGTACAGTCGAAGAAGCAATTACCAAAAGAAGTGAATTGAAACAAGATTTCGATGATGCTTTAGGCGATCGCTTAGATAAATATGGGATAATTGTCTTAGATACTAGCGTAGTTGACTTGACTTTCTCACCAGAATTTGCAAGAGCAGTAGAAGAAAAACAAATAGCCGAACAACGCGCCCAAAGAGCCGTTTATGTAGCACGAGAAGCTGAACAAGAAGCACAAGCAGATGTCAATCGGGCTAAAGGTAAAGCAGAAGCCCAAAAACTCTTAGCAGAAACTCTCAAAGCTCAAGGTGGGCAATTAGTTCTGCAAAAAGAAGCAATCGAAGCATGGAGAACAGGTGGCGCACAAATGCCCAAAGTTCTGGTAATGGGTGGTGAATCGAAAGGTGGTGTGCCTTTTATTTTCAACCTAGGGAATGTTTCCGATCAGCCATAATTTGAGTCAATAATACAAATAAGGTGGGTTATGCCCACCTCATACACAAAAGCAAAACCGAGTCAATAATAAACTGATTTATGTCAACTCCAAATCACCAGAATCTCACAACCGCAGAAGCAAAAAAAATCCTGAATAAATTTAACTGTTTAGATATTGCACCTATTCTTAAACCATCAGAAAAAGTTTTAACCCGTAAGGCCTTAGTTTTAATCACCAGTATCTCTGATTACCAAATATTAGGAATTTGCGCTGACACAGCCGAAGAAGGAATACTAGCAATGAGAACTTACTCTCATGCTTTTGGTTACGAAGTACCAAGCGATTTAGCTACACCTGAAGGGCCAGTTTATATTAAATTAAATGGCAAAAATGGTTTATGTTACCTCGATTCTTACGCAGGACATCATCGTGGAGTCTTAGTGTCTTGCCAGTCTTACGACGAAGGGGGAATTAACGAAATGTATGGACATTTACCACTGGATTTATTCGTCTAGAATTTCCTTGGGTAGGTAAGGTAGATGCCTTACCTACCAGCTAATAATTAATCAATAATCGCTAATTTTATGGGTATTATTACGCTACAGTCGGTAAAAAAAGACTTCGGAATCAAAGAAATATTAAAAGATGCCAGCTTTAGCCTTGATGCTACAGATAAAGTTGGCTTAATTGGTACTAATGGTTCTGGCAAATCAACTTTATTAAAAATGATTGGCGGACTAGAATCAATCGATAGTGGTCAAATTTTGTCTACCTCTGGTTCTAAAATTATTTACTTGCCTCAACAGCCAGATTTAGATGAAAATCGTACAGTTTTAGAGCAAATTTTTGCTGACAGTGGTGAACATTTATCTTTGGTACGTGAGTATGAAGAACTGACTCATAAACTAGCTCACTATCCCGAAGATAATCAGTTAATGTCCCGTCTTTCTGTAGTCATGCAGGAAATGGAAACTACTGGCGCTTGGGAATTGGAAACAAACGCCAAAATTATCCTCAGTCAGTTAGGAATTTTTGACTTTGATGCCCTAATTAGTACTTTATCTGGAGGTTATCGTAAGCGCATCGCCTTAGCGACAGCTTTGTTATCAGAACCAGATGTTTTACTCATGGATGAGCCAACCAACCATCTTGATGCTCTTTCTGTGGAATGGTTGCAAAGTTATTTAAATCGCTTTCGTGGCGCACTTTTACTCATTACTCATGATCGCTATTTTTTGGATAAAGTTACAAATCGAATTATTGAAATTGATCGAGGTGATATTTTTACTTACACAGGCAATTATTCATATTACCTGGAAAAGAAAGCTTTAGCTGAAGAATCTGCTGTTAGTAGTCAACGTAAACACCAAGGTGTATTGCGGCGCGAATTGGAATGGTTAAGCCGGGGGCCAAAAGCTCGAAGTACCAAACAAAAAGCTCGAATTGAGCGCGTTCACGCCATGCGAGACACTGAGTTTAAACAAGCTCAGGGGAAAGTTGATATTTCTACAGTCGGCCGTCGTATTGGCAAAAAAGTTATTGAATTAAATAATATTTCTAAAGCCTACGATGGACGGACTTTAATTAATAACTTTACTTACGAATTTAGTCCTGAAGACCGCATTGGTATTATTGGTGGTAATGGTGCAGGTAAATCCACTTTGATGGATATTATTACTGGACGCGTTCAACCAGATGCTGGTAGTGTGGAAATTGGTACTACCATTCATATAGGTTATTTTGACCAGCATTCTGAAGAACTACTCACAGCTTTAGACGAAAATCAGCGCGTGATTGACTACATCAAAGAAGAAGGTGAATTTGTCAAGATTAGCGATGGTACTCAAATTTCCGCCTCCCAAATGTTGGAGCGATTTCTCTTTCCTGGGAACCAGCAGTATGCTCCTATTCATAAACTTTCGGGTGGAGAGAAACGACGGTTATTTCTGTTGCGTATTCTCATCAGTGCGCCCAACGTTTTAATTTTAGATGAACCGACAAATGATTTAGATGTACAAACACTAGCAATCTTAGAAGATTATTTAGAAGACTTTGCTGGGTGTGTAATTACAGTTTCTCACGATCGCTACTTTTTAGACCGCACTGTAGACACAATCTTTGCCTTAGAATCAGGCGGCAATTTGCGTCAATATCCAGGTAATTACTCAGTTTATCTTGATTATAAAAAAGCTGAAGAAGACGATGAAAAACAGCAACAAGCTAGTAATAACAAAGAGAAGTCAAAAAACATCACCTCAGAAAAAGTTGCGTCTGTTCCTCAAGATACAGAAAGTAAAAAGCGGCGGAGATTGTCCAATTGGGAAAAGCAAGAATTTGAGGAGTTAGAGGGTAAAATTGCTCAGTTAGAAACTGATAAAGTAACAGCTGAAAAAGCAATGACGAGTGTTTCTCCTGGAAATTATAGCCAAGTACAAAAACTCTACGAACAAGTAGAAAATTTAAAACAAGCGATTGATGTGGCTACTGAACGCTGGTTAGAATTAGCTGAAATTGATTCTTAAAAAATGAGCAAGTAATAAATATGAATGCTCTAACACTAAACTTACCACCAGTTTTGGTATTAACTGACGAACAATTCTATCAACTTTGCCAAGTCAATCGTGACTTAAGAAGAGAACGTACAGCTACCGGAGAATTAATAATCATGCCACCGACAGGAGGCGAAACAGGTAATAGAAACATTGAAATTGCTTTTCAATTACAAGCTTGGAGCCGAAACAATAACTTAGGAATTGCTTTTGATTCTTCTACCTGTTTCAAGCTTCCCAATGGTGCGGAACGTTCTCCAGATGCTTCGTGTGTGAGACGCGAACGTTGGGACAATTTGAGTCAACAAAAAAAACAAAAATTCCCCCCTTTGTGTCCTGATTTTGTTTTAGAGTTGCGCTCCCAAACAGATTCACTCAAAGCTTTGCCAGAGAAAATGCAAGAGTACATAGATAATGGTGTAATATTAGGCTGGCTAATTGACCCCAAAACCAAACAAGTAGAAATATATCGTGTAGGTCAAGAAGTAAAAATATTACAAAACCCTGAGACTCTGTCAGGAGAGGATGTATTACCGGGTTTTACACTTAACTTAAAACCCATTTTTAGCAGCATTTAAGTATTTATTTTTGCACTTCGCATCTTTGTATGAGACTCCATCCTGAAAAATCTCTGAAGGCGATCGCTCTTGTCGGTTCCCAACAATGATAATTTTAAGCAGGGGAACCCTTAAAATCAAAGTTTTATGAACGTAGCTGACGATAAAACCATTGTTCGCGAGTATTTCAATTCCACAGGGTTTGACCGCTGGAGGCGAATTTATGGTGATGGTGAAGTCAATAAAGTCCAACTAGATATCCGCACTGGACACCAGCAAACTGTAGATACAGTTATCGACTGGCTGAAAGCTGATAACAACTTACCAGAGTTATCAATCTGCGATGCTGGATGTGGTGTAGGTAGCCTTAGTATTCCTTTAGCAGCAGATGGAGCCAAGATCTATGCTAGTGATATTTCCGAAAAAATGGTAGAAGAAGGCCAAGAAAGAGCCTTAAAAACCTTAGGAAATGCCGAAAATCCTACTTTTGCCGTGCAGGATTTGGAGTCATTAAGCGGTAGTTACCACACCGTAATTTGTTTAGATGTTCTAATCCACTATCCCCAAGAAAAAGCCGATGAGATGATTTCTCACCTATGTTCTTTAGCACAGTCAAGGATAATTCTCAGCTTCGCACCGAAAACTTGCGCTCTCAGTATACTCAAGAAAATTGGTAGTTTCTTTCCAGGGCCAAGTAAGACAACTCGTGCTTATTTGCACCGTAAGGCTGACGTAGTAAAAATCCTTGAAAGTAACGGCTTTTCAATACAACGTCAGTCAATGACTCGGACTCGCTTTTATTTCTCCCGCATATTAGAAGCAACACGTAATTAACAAAGTGCTGATGAGAGGAGTTTCCGAATTTTCCTCTCTCTTCATATTAAAATTCCATGACCTTTTTAGCTTTGTATTGCGAGATGTTCCTAATTATTGAAAGCTTTATGAAAGTGAGGTTAGAATCGCAAGCAAAGTGTAAATCTGAAGTGAAACTATGAAGACTGCTGAAAAACTGGCTGCTGGTTGGCTATTAACACTCGGATTCATGTTTTTAACACTATCAGTATCAGCTGTGTTTGAAAAACATACTATGTTGAAGACAATCTCAACAGGTGATGATGAGGAATTAGTTCAAGATGATTTTAATAGAGATGCTCTTTATGTGCTTGATACAACTGCTAGACAAGGCATCATTTTTGGCGTTCCGACTATGTTACTTGGAGGATGGCTGAGTTTAGCACTATACCGTCAAGGCAAGGGTGAAGAAAAGGCAATTCAGCAGCAAATAAGCGATCGCCTTCAATCAACTTTTTATCAGATGCTCAAAGAAAATCGTGGACACGTAACTGTTTTAGGTTTTGCGATGCATTCACAACTACCAGCAGCCGTGGCCAGAGAATATTTAGACGAAAAAGCTAAAGAGTTTAATGCTAATTTTAAAGTGACCGAAGAAGGGGCTTTATCATATCATTTTGACATCTAATGTCATGTCTGGTTAAATTTCCGACCAAATTACAGCTAGATCTCATGACACAGTTTTTTTTGAGCATAGCTGCTGTTTTTGGCGGCTTGTCAGTTGCCGCAGGTGCTTTTGCTTCCCATGCCTTGCGAGATAAAATTAGTGAGCGATCGCTAGAAATTTTTGAAACTGGCGCTCGCTACCAAATGTACCATGCTCTAGCACTTTTATTCGTGGCACTACTAATAAGTCGCACCGCATCACCTCAACTCACTCTCATAGCTAGTGGGTGGCTTTTTATCATTGGTACTGCTATTTTCTCAGGCAGCTTATACGCCTTGAGCTTAACTGGTATTAAAACATTGGGTGCAATTACACCACTAGGCGGAGTAGCTTTTCTTGCTGGTTGGGGTGCTTTAGCTTTTGCTGCTTGGAGTTTAAAGTTTTAAAAACTAGGAGTCAAAAGCTAAAAAATTTCCAACTCCTAACTTTCAAGCTTAACAGCACAGCTACTTCATGTAATAGACTTGCTTAATATATCTACTGTAACTTGAAGTTATTAGCAGTTAAAGTATTAGCTTTAGTGCCCTTCAACGTCACTACCTCATCAGACCAGCTACCATCATTATTTGCGTCAATCTTA
Source organism: Chroococcales cyanobacterium (assembly GCA_038259655.1). Classification (GTDB taxonomy): domain Bacteria; phylum Cyanobacteriota; class Cyanobacteriia; order Cyanobacteriales; family Nostocaceae; genus Halotia. Next base: position 845 of record JBBSOP010000073.1, on the reverse strand, counting down.
ACAACGGTACTATTGCCGACCTGCCCTAATCGTATGCAATCTTGGAAAGGATTAGAACTGGTATTGTTAGCTCTATTGAATATTGGGCTGAGGTCAACGATATCTCTTTTAATCTCAAAACCCATAATAATGTCACCTCTTTCTGAATAGTATTGGAAGACATATCGGTCAACGCCTTCTCCACCAATCAGAACATCTTTACCACCTCCACCAATCAGGACATCATTACCATAGCCACCCATTAAGACATCGTTACCATTGCTACCGACTAATGTGTCACTACCTTTAGTGCCATAAATGAAATTGTTCTTAGAACCTCTGTTGGACTGGTTTGTGACTTGACTTAATGAAGTATCTCTACTGACATTCGCCTCGAAAGCACCAATATCCGGTTTACTATCTCGCTGCACCATTCCGGCATCAAATGTGGGTGTGATACTATTTTTTACACCAGCATTAATAGCAGGGCTGCCTGATTTTAGAGGATGAACTAAAATTCCGCCAATGTTTTTCAACGAATCAAGCATCGGGTCAACAATCTGGCTACCCGCTACAACTCGGCGACCTCCCCAGACTGGACTTGGGTATTCAATATTGCCCCCTCCATCTCTCAATTCAAAGTCAACTTGCATTTGTATTTTAGTACCGGAGGTATTGTTAGCAACAATCGAGTTAGTGAGTGTTACAGGATGAGTTGAAGATGGCACCCATATTGCTCCTGCTGCTCGTCCGGCGGAATTATCAACAATAGTGGAATTGACAATATTAACGGGGGCAGTACTACCAGTGCCAATAAACATTGCTCCACCTGCATCTTTACTGACACTATTGCCAGAAAAGGTGCT
>JBBSOP010000072.1:0-13954 GCA_038259655.1 Chroococcales cyanobacterium | reverse complement strand
TGAGAAAAGGAGAAAAGGAGAAAGATTAAAGATTAAAGATTAAAGATTAGGTACACATCTTTAAATTCAAGGCATTTTCTTAACTTCCCCCTTGCACCCCGCACCCTGCCCCAATTCCTCTTTCCCATGCCCAATGCCCAATGCCCAATGCCCATTTTTAATACCCTGTTGATGCTAACTCCAAGGGATGAAAATAAGGAACTCGTTCAATCCAAGTTTCCCAGGTGCCATTGGGGTATAGCTTCAAAAATCGAAATCCTGGGGGTTGTTGATTGATGGCAAAACTTGAGCTTTTTGACTGAAACTGAATGCAAGTTGAAGGAGTACCTAAATATTCAACATTATGGCGCTGGCGTTGAAATTCTTGGTGAATGTGACCAAATAAAACTAACTTAACTTGGGGATAGCGATCAACAACAGCAAAAAATTCTTGAGGATTTCTCAGACAAATGGTATCTAACCATGCAGAATTTACTGGCAAAGGTGGATGATGTAGCGCTACCACCGTAGGATTGTTGCCTAGTATTTGTAACTCAGAGTCTAGCCAATCTAGTATCTTAGCAGAAATATTACCATGCACACACCCAGGTATACAAGAGTTAAGCAAGATAAAATTCCAACTACCGCGTTTAAAAGATTTACGCCGCGAAAGCATACCCTGATTTAAGATGTCATCCATAACGATCGGACAGTCATGATTTCCTGGCAACCAGTAAGTGGGTATTTGCAACGGATTTAACAAGGCTTGCAGATTTTCGTATGATTCAGCCGTACCATCACCAGATAAATCTCCTGTTAGTAGTAGTAAGTCAAGTTCAGGTTGTAGCTTTTTTAATCGTTCTATAACTGCTTGGAAAGACTCTGTAGTAGGCATTCCTAGTAGTCGCTGATTTTCTGACGCAAACAGATGTATATCTGTTAACTGAGCAATTGATATGGGAGACACTTGATTCATCTTTACTGATAGCAATTTGTGCGTCACCGATTGATTTAATCTTTGTAATCAGTCATTTAACTCTACTAATTTGCTGAAACAACTCCCTGCGATCGCTGCGATAATGTAGATAGGGTTAGAGATTATTTTCATATCTAATACTACTTTGAAGACAGGTGATCGTATCTCACCGCACACTCTGAAAGCTTCTGACTAAAAAGATTGAAAAACATTAATTTCAATTGATATTAAGAACAACTAGAATGAGGTAACTTATTGTTTATGATGAATACGTAATTGTTCTATTATATATTCTTCCAATTCTTGTTTTTCTCGGCTACTTGCCTTTCGCTGATAAGTTCTTCCTGTTTCTTGAATAAATCTACGTTTCTCGCTCTGAGAAGATCTTTGCTTCATTCCCGGTTCCTTCAGATTTTTATTTAATTCCTCCCATGTCTTTTCACCGACAGTTTCACCTACTTTAAAGAGCGCTTGGGGTAGTAATATTTTTGCCTCTCTCTGGAAATCTTCTTCTGTCTCTAAAGATGCTAAGTCTACACTGCTAAAGTCGATATCGATTTGAAATTTAGTCATGGAATTGTAGTTACTCTATATATTACTAATTTGAACCTCTACCCAAAATTTAATCATCAATGTTTTTAAGAATTAAAGAGGATGATTTTTTTTAAATTCATTGTTTATTTACATTTCTCAAAATTTAGTTACTGTTACACTGATACCAGAATCGAGTCGCGGTACTTTAAAATACTCCACTGGTTCAGCAGTACGTTGTAGACTTTGGTTATTTGCTTGCTGTTGACATGGCTTCAAGATAGCCGTCGGATTGCTAATGAAATCCAGAGGATTAACCTTGGGACATTCTCCCGCACGGGCTGAACCAATTCCTTCAGCAATTTGTCTAAGATTATTAGTTCTATCAAGGGTATTATTTGTATCACCATTAATAGTAACTGGTGCAGTGACTAGAACAGCAGCTTGAGGACGCTCATTGATTATAGGAGGAAAACTTTCCTCGTTGGCATAGACAGGATGAGCGAGAGCGATCGCACTAATCACAGTTAATAAACTCAGAAGTGGATATTTCATCATTAAACTCCTTCAAGGATACTTGCAAGTGCAATTCCATGTTATCCGGAGTTAGCAGTAAAGCACATGATTATTGACAAAAAATAGACCTAACAGTTAGAGCAGATCTAATTTACCACGAGTTTTACTTTCACCTAAAGTTAGGGCAAAATCCCGTAACAATCCCTAAAAATATTTCTTCTTTAACTTTCCATATATCCTTTGAGTAAGTAATTTTACTATACGTCTTCTCGACAAACCCTTAATATTGGCTGGGTGATGAGCTTTGTGATCAAAAAATTCGTTTAGCTGATCTAAAATTACTTGCAAACGCTGAATAATATTTTCAGTCCGATGCTCTACAAAAAACTGTTCAGATAAAGTCAGTGATCCAGGGGATTTCAGTACTTTCATGATTCGTTGAATATCATACTCTTGAGAATATCCAGCAATTTTATAGCAATTAAATCCCGGATCTAAGTAGTCTGAGAGTCCACCGTTAACACTAGAGAATACTTGACATCCGCAAGCTAAAGCTTCCATTGGTTGCAGCCCAAAGCCTTCACTCACACGCTGTTGCGCCCAATATTCAGCAGAGTCATACAGGTAAACTTTAGCTCGGTTAAATAGTCCAGGTAAATCCTCTACATAAGACTCAACTACACATACTTGACATTGCTGCTGCAATGCTGGAATCAATTCTTTAATTAAATATTCAGAAGATTTTCGCGCTTGCACTAAAACATCAATATCTCGTTCTAGATGTAAATTTTGAAATTCGTTACTAATTTGATTAGGCAAATAATAAATCAAAGAATTAGGAGACTGTTGTCCCCAATATCCCATCGTATTGCGGCTCACAGCAAGAATGGGAATACTTGCAGGAATTTGGAAGTTGTAACCCGAACTATGAGCATGATAAACCACATTATAAGATTTTAGCTTCGTGACAAGTTTGGCAATATCAAATCCCCAGCTAATCACAAAAATTACATCATCTAATTTCGGTTCGTTGAGCAAATCATCTATAAAAAGCTTGTCTTGTTCTCGTTGACGATAAGTCACAACTTCAGCACTACATATCTGTTGAACGAGATGTACTGTTTTTAACTCTGCCCAAAGACCACCACAAGCAAATTTACCATCAGTTCCTGGCAGCAAAAAGTAAAGCTTTCTCATGATATAAACCTCTCAAATTTACTAATATGTAGGTTAGCCTATTAAAAGCTCAGATCCCCGACTTCTTTGATAAATCGGGTATCTTGTTGTTTACTAATGATTAGTAAAAAAATAATATTATTATTAAATCTTTTGATATAGTTATCATTTATGAGTATTCCAATGAGTAATCTTGAAATTATTAAAAGTCTTTATACTGCCTTTCAAGAGCGAGATACAAAGACTGTACTTGAAATTTTTGACCCCCAGATTGAGTGGATACAAAATGAAGGGTTTCCCGGAGGCGGTAGACATATTGGTGCTGAAGCAGTATTGAAGAATGTATTTGCTAAATTCCAGTTAGATTGGGAGGTCTGGCAAGCTGTTGTAGAAGAATGGCTAGACGCTGGAGAGATAATCGTTGCTCTAGGTGAATACCGTGGTACTTACAAATCTACAGGTAAGTCAACAACAGCAGCTTTTGCTCATATCTACAAGTTCAAAAACGGGCGGGTTTTTAAATTTCAGCAGTACACTGACACATTCAAAGTTGCTGAGGCTATGCAACTAATTTGAGGAGATGATTGCAAGACTTTTTATAGTCAATCTTGCCAGTTCACCTTGACAAAATGTGCCTCACGTCCCCAACTGTCAGATGTGCGAGTAATATTTTCAATTCTCAGGTTAAAGGGAATGGCAGTAGTTACATAACGTTGTGCCATAGAACCTAAATCTGCTGAAATTTCTGCTGCTGTCGTAGCTGCTAACCCCAAACCTATCAATTGCTCAATTGGTCGAAACGGTAGCAAAAGATGTACGCCCACAGCTAGTCCAGCTGTCAACAGCATCGCTACCGATAAATTTGTACCACAACGAGGATGTACAGCTAAATCCCATTCACCACTTGTAAGACGATGTAAACCCAAGCTAACAGCACGTCGCAAATCGCTAATATTCACTTCACCATAAAGGTAAAATCCCTGCTCTGTAGACAACCCACTTAATAATTCATCATCAACTTGAATCTTAGGTGGTCTGACAGTGGGGGGGTGAGCAATTTTTGATTCGCTGAGAACCCAAACAGTAGCATGTTCTAGGGCGTGAACCTGGCGCAGCATGATCATTTCTTTCAACCCTGGAATAAATGACAGCTGCTTAAGTAACTCCGCATCTTGCGTGGGTTGCGGAAAGTTAGAAATCACATTATCTTGACTGGCAACTTGTCCAGACAAAGGTATCGTCAAATCGAAATTAAAAAAGTCAAAGGAAGACAAGCCACCTTTAAAAGAAGCAGAAGTATTCATAGGAACACTGCTTTCCAAGTCGCTGGAGCAATATAGATTTCTTACAAATGTAGCGCTTGAGGCAAAGGATTGTTGCTAATTTTTGTTGATGATTTAGATATGGGGCATGGGGCATTGGAAAGAAAAGGAATTGGGGACAAGGAGAATTGGGGAATGGGGGAAAGAACTGTCTCCCGCAGTCGCTCCACTTGGGGAGACCCCAAGACCGCGCTGCCTTACCACGCTGCTCTCCTTGTCCCCTTGTCCCCTTGTCCCCTTGTCCCCCTGCCTCTTTTCTAATCCCTGATGGCAATAGGAAGGAATTTACGCTAGGAGTCCACACGAATACAAAAGTAAACTTTCCAAATTGGCTTGGCTACTTACCAGACAAAATTGATCGAAATTCTAGACGCGATCGCGCTTCGTCTGCCAAACGTAGTTGATCGCATCCTTACTAGCAAATTGTCTAATCAGTCTGGTTAGGTAAAGTGCAGCAATTGACATCATTCAAACATACTTTCCCCCACTGTAAAGCCCAACGGACAAGAGCCACTCGATTTTCCGTCTGGGTTTTGGTGAGAATGTTGCTGATATGGTTATCAACTGTTCGCTTACTAATTTCCAGTTTCCCTGCAATATCTTGGTTAGTTAAGCCAGTGGCCACTAAATCGATAATTTGCAGTTCTCTGTCTGACAGACTAACAGGGGTCTGAGACTCGCCACCAGCCATGACTATTCTATCCTCCCTTGGTATATGTACTTAATCGCTCTTTTTAATTCTAGAAGATTCTTTTGCTGGTGAGCGTTTCAAGTATTGACAGTAATACGATTGACAATATTTTCTTTATATTTCAGCTTAAGAGTAATGTTGTTAAACTTTTGGCATTAATTAGCACATTAATGAAAGCTAAGCTAAGGTATATTACTTAAGAAAATAAACATAAATTAGGAGCATATACATCTTTTAAGAGTAGCAAAAAGTGCCATTTTATTCTGTTAAGAACTGGCGACAGATGAACCAAGATTGTTGTAGATTTTATACTGAAAGAAAATCTAAAATAAGATGAGCAATCCCCGTGTTTTGTGCCTCGGTGAAATTTTGTTTGATTGTTTAGCCGATCAACTAGGTCTAGAGCTAGAAGAAGTAAAATCCTGGACTCCTTATCCAGGGGGTGCACCAGCTAACGTAGCTTGTGGTTTGGTAAAGTTGGGAACCCCAACAGGATTTATTGGATCTGTTGGCGAAGATGAACCAGGAAATGCACTGGTAAAGCTATTACAAGAAGTAGGTGTAGATACAACTGGAGTGCAACGCCATCCTACAGCACCAACGCGTCAAGTTTATGTAGTGCGAGATTTCGCAGGCGATCGCACTTTTGCCGGATTTGGCGAATATGACACCGCTGAATTTGCCGATACTCACTTGCAAGCCAAGCAAATGCCAGATTCGCTATTTCAAGAGGCAGATTTTCTAGTTTTGGGTACTTTGGAATTAGCTTATCCTGATAGTGGACAGGCAACTCATCGCGCTTTAGAGCTAGCAGGACAATATGACCTCAAGATTGTCCTAGATGTCAACTGGCGACCTGTATTTTGGCAAGATGCCAATATCGCCCGGCAAAAAATTCAAGAAACATTTAAACAAGTAGATTTCCTCAAACTCTCCAAAGAAGAGGCGGAATGGCTTTTTGATACCGCAGATCCAGGAGCGATCACTTATCGACTATCTTCAGTTGAGGGAGTGCTGGTTACAGATGGAGAAAACGGTTGCGCCTATTGTTTGGGTGAAAACGAAGGCACATTACCTTCTTTTTCTATCCCTGTAGTTGATACAACCGGTGCTGGAGATAGTTTCTTAGCAGGTTTCATCCATCAGTTAGGTCAGCATGGTATCAACAAATTAAAGGATGCAGAAACAGCAAAACGCATTGTTACTTATGCTAGTGCTGTGGGGGCGCTGACTACCATTAAACCAGGAGCGATCGCCTCTCAACCAACTCCTGCCGAAGTGGAAACTTTTTTAGCATCTCATCAACTGTAGGGATTAGTATAAACCGCTGGGATATCAGTTACCAACGGCTGATATTCTCGGCTGGCTTGTGTTTGTTGATAATGACTAGCTCGAAAACTAAAGACAAAGATTGTCCTCGACTTTATATAGTGCGATTGTTCTGTTAAATGTTGAAGTCGCTCAAAGTAAAAACGCAGCAAGAATACAGCAAAAACACTTTTATAACAATTACCTATAAACATTTTGTTTGCCGCAGTAGCGATCGCCGAGAAACTATTTTTTGAAATCTACGTCGTTTTTATAAGTCTTGGTTCTAGATTTGTTTTTCTTAGAAGATACATAAAACTTCTTGAGGAATGCGAAAGTCCAGCATTTTTATTAAATAAAAATCAGGAGTTAGAAGTTAGTCTTCAGTATTCATTTTGTACAAGAACACAGATGAATAATTGCTGAAAAACGGCGCTAAATAAAGATATAAAGAATTACACCTAGTGTGAGGTTGAAATACACCCATAAACCTGCAATATGCTGTCTATCTAGAGTATTAAGGAAGAATTTGAGGTTTATATGTCTCCAGATGGATGAACAATAATTAATTTTTTATTAAAAATTATAAGAGGTGCAAATACTTAAATTAAATAAAAATTTCTCAGGAGAATAATAGGTTATGAAATTTAAAACTATATGTGCAAGCATAGCAGTCGCTACTTCTATGGCTACAGGTACAATATTTATTCCTCAAGATCATGTATTAGCTCAAACTAACTCAAATAAAACCGAACAAGCGAATCCAAGAGCGTCAAAGTCTTTAGAAATGCAATGGCTTTTGGGTTTTATACCCTGGTTTAAATGGACTAGCAATTCAAATAGTCCCAGCAGCCAAAATTCAAATAATAGTACTATATATGCCAATAACTCAAACAAGCCCAAACCAACAAATATAGGTGGGCAAAATAGGTCAAAACCAATAAGTACAAAGCAAGGATATAACCATAAAGAAGTTCCCGTTCCTCTGTTAATACCAGGACTAGCTGCTTTTGGTGCTGGCTTAGTACGCAAACATCGCCAAGAGCAAAAGCAAATGGAGATGAAGTAAATTAATTCATTACCTCTTGAAGATAAATAGTGAGACGAATATTACGTTCTCACTAAAGCATATTCACAGTATTCATAAATCTTTAGGTAACTAACCTTAAGTAAGTACTTATATTAAAGTACTTACTAGTTTTGTACTGTCTAATTAATAGTTAAGAAGAAAGGAGGTTTTGATCCTTTGGATAGCTATAAAAAATATGGTTATACAATCAAAAAAATATTGCTCATCTATTTAGCCAAAACACACAATCGAATTGTCTTGTGTGGTTTAGTTGTAGGTTTGTGCTATTACTTATTTTTTTGGTTAAAGACACTGACACACTTCCTGATTGGTGGTAGTACATTTCCATTATTGACAGCTGCTGCGGCTTATTTAGCGTTACAGGAATTATGGCAACAGAAAAATCAACTTGCTCAGTTAAATCCTACAAACATCCAACGACGGCTAGGTCATAGTTTGATTTTATTTGGAGTTGGCCTTTTCCCTTTCAGTCTTAATAAAGGCTGGTCTCAAGCATTAGTTTGGCTATTAATTTTAATAGGTATTGTTCTTAGCACTTGGGGACTGAACTTTTTTAAACACTATCTACGTCCAGTGTTTTTGATGGTTTCAACTATATATCCTGGCATTTACGTTCTACCAGCATATATATGGCGAATCTTGACTCCTGAAAGAACAATGGATCATATTCAAGGTTGGAGCGTTAATTTAGCACTTCATGCCATAGGTTATCCAAGCAGTTTAGATAAAACATTGGTAAAATTACCTACAGGTAGTGTAGAGATAGGATGGGGTTGTAACGGTTTTGATTTGATGGTCTTGATGCTTATGACTAGTCTGTTAATAGGTATAGCTTACAGACTAAAGGGCTTCCAGATATTAACAATCAGCTTTCTCGGATGTATTCTAGCTTTTATTTTTAACACTGCTCGTATTGCATTACTGGCAATCTCTGTTGCTTATTGGGATGGAAAAACATTTGATTTTTGGCATGATGGTTGGGGAGGACAAATCTTTTCAGCAGCCATGTTTACAGTATTTTATTACCTGCTTATTCAAATGCGGCTACTAAATGTTGATCGCAAATCTAAGCTGCAATAATGATGATCCGTTTTATACCAGTACTATTCAGAATCGAGGACGATAGAAAGGGCTAATTGATAAAGTTGGCGACGGGGAAGGGAAGTAAACTTTGCTAATTGACGGCTAGCTTGCGATCGCGATACCCCTTGACTCATTATTTGTTGTAGTTCGGCTTTTAATTGTACTTCTGTAAGTTGAATTTGGCTTGATGGAGTTCCCGCTACTACAAGGGTATATTCACCTTGAGGCTCACGTTGGTTGTAATGGGCGATCGCCTCGGCAATTGTTCCCCGCCAAAATTCCTCGTATAACTTAGTTAATTCTCTTGCTAACACAATTTGGCGATCGCTTCCCCAAACTTCTGCCAAATCTTGCAAAGTGTCTCGTAGGCGGTGCGGCGATTCATAAAAAATCAATGTGCGCGATTCTGCTTGCAGAGATTCTAAATGTTCTCGCCGTTGTTGAGTTTTCGCCGATAAAAAACCCTCAAACACAAACCGATTTGTGGGTAATCCCGCAGCACTCAAAGCTGTAATTGCTGCACTAGCACCAGGAATCGGAACTACCGTTATCCCCGCTGCAATGCAAGCTTTTACTAGTTCATAACCAGGATCAGAAATGCTGGGGATTCCTGCATCACTAACTAAGGCGATCGCTTTATCGTTAATTAAATGCTCTAATAATTCTGGGATACGACTACTACTATTATGTTCGTGGTAACTTACCTGGGGCGTTTTCACTTGAAAATGTTGTAGCAGTTTCCCTGTGTGGCGGGTGTCTTCTGCTGCAATCATATCCACTGTTTGCAAAATTCGCACCGCCCGAAAGGTCATATCTTCCAGGTTGCCAATTGGTGTGCCGACAACGTAAAGTGTTCCTGGTTTGGGATCGGTCTGCATGAGGGGAAAATGGGGAATATAAAGATGACAAATCCTAAATCTTTTAGGGGATTATTTGTAGGTTTAGTAACCTTAGATTTGATTTATCTTGCTGATTCTACCCCTAAAAATAATCAAAAGATTGTCGCTACTGACTATACTGTAGCCGCAGGTGGCCCGGCGACAAATGCATCTGTGACTTTCAGTCATTTAGGAAATCAAGCCAAAGTCTTGGGTGTGATGGGTTCTCACCCGATGACGCAGTTAATTCGAGGCGATTTAAATCAATACAAAGTTGCGATCGCTGATCTTGAACCTAGTATCAGCTTACCACCGCCTGTCTCTTCTATAATTGTTACCCAAAGTACGGGCGAACGGGCTGTAATTTCAATTAATGCTGTTAAAACTGAAGCTAGCCACACATCTATCCCGCCAGATATTTTGCAAGATGTTGATATTGTATTGATTGATGGACACCAGATGGCGGTTAGTTATGACATAGCCCTAATGGCTAAAGCTCAGAATATACCAGTAATTATTGATGGTGGTAGTTGGAAAACTGGTTTTGAGCAAGTTTTGCCTTTTACAGATTATGCCGTTTGTTCTGCTAATTTTTATCCCCCTTTCTGCCGCACAGAGCAAGAAGTTTTTGCATATCTAGATTCATTTAAAATTCCTCACATTGCTATTACACATGGCGAGAAACCAATTGCATATTTGAGTAGCGGTCAAACTGGTACTTTAACTGTGTCCTCTGTTCCGGCAGTTGATACACTGGGGGCTGGAGATATTTTTCACGGTGCTTTCTGCAATTATATTTTACAGGAAAGTTTTACTGATGCACTAGCACAGGCCGCTCAGATTGCTACTGATTCCTGTCAATTTTTTGGCACACGCCGCTGGATGGAATCAAAGTAAAGACGGGTCATGTCCCATCTGTAAAAGTTAAGTTAAGTAAGGCTGAATTAATGAAAGACCTACAAGAAATATTAGCGATCGCCCGTAAAGTGGGATGGGGTGCATCAGATATACTGCGATCGTATTACCACGAAACTATTAAAGACTCTAATCTAGAGGTGCAATATAAACAAAACGAGCCTGTTACCGTTGCGGATATTGCCGTAAGTAAATACATTCTAGAAAATTTACAAGCAGATCTAGGCAATGAAGATTTTGCCTATATTAGTGAAGAAACTTATGATTCACAAAGTAAGTTAGCCTCTGATTGGGTATGGATCATTGACCCTTTAGATGGTACAAAAGACTTTATTCAAAAAACTGGCGATTATGCAATTCACATCGCCTTAGTAAAACAAACACGCCCAGTATTAGCTGTAGTAGTAGTGCCTGAAGCCGAAAAGTTGTATTACGCTACCAAGGATGGAGGTACATTTCTGGAAACTCGTAATGGCTCTATTCCCTTACAAGTCTCATCAGATAAACGTATTGAAGATTTAACTTTAGTTGTTAGTCGCTCTCACCGCAATGAACAGTTAAATTATTTACTCCAAAATCTACCTTGTCAAAATCAAAAATCTGTTGGGAGTGTAGGCTGCAAAATTGCTACCATTCTTGAACAAGAGGCGGATATTTACATTTCTCTTTCTGGCAAATCTGCCCCCAAAGACTGGGATATAGCTGCTCCTGAATTGATTTTAACAGAAGCTGGTGGTAAATTTACTCATTTTGATGGTACGCCATTACAGTACAACACTGGTGATATTAATCAGTGGGGTGGTTTACTTGCTAGTAGTAGTCAGTATCATGAAATACTATGTCAGCAAGCGCAGATGATACTAGCACAATAGTTAAAGTCAGGAGAATTTGTTAAACATCTTTTCACGACAGGCTATTTATGATATGATTGCCACCAATGAAAACACTGAAAGTTGCAAGTACTTCAGCTTGATTTTCAAAGTAAAAACTCTTGGGCGATCGCTATTAGTCCTAAATTTGCAATTTAAGATGAGTAGTATAAGCCTTTTTCCAGCAGACTTTATCATCTGCCGTAAAGGTTTTATCTTTGGAGACTGCTCCGTGTGAAGAGATATTGCCAGGCTATGCTATACTCTTGCATATAAGGATTATTTTCGGTTGAGTAGCTCGTTTTGATTTCTAAAAAACCGTCTCTCCGAATTTAACTCTCTCCACTCTCTGAAATTCGGAGACATTTTTTTATGTCAATTTATGTCGGAAATTTATCCTATCAGGTTACAGAAGATGATCTGAAGGGTGCTTTTGCTGAGTATGGAACCGTTAATCGGGTTCAGCTACCTACCGACCGGGAAACTGGACGACCTCGTGGATTCGCTTTTGTAGAAATGGAAACAGACGCTCAAGAAACAGCTGCCATTGAAGCACTTGATGGAGCTGAGTGGATGGGGCGTGATTTAAAAGTCAACAAAGCTAAACCTCGTGAAGAAAGAAGTTCTTCTCCTCGTGGTAGCTGGGGCGGGAATAACGCTCGTCGCGGCGGCGGTAATCGCTATTAATATTTTAACCGAAATGATTTAACATCTAGAGTCTCCAGCAGGTAAAGCCAAAGGCTCGTTTCTGCTGGAATATTTTTTTGCATCTGGTTTTTAAATATTCACCGAATTATGGAGAAAAATTAAGAATGACACAAGTAGTTTTGGGGGAAAACGAAGGTATTGAGTCAGCTTTGCGAAGATTTAAGCGAGAAGTTTCCAAAGCGGGAATTTTCCAAGACATGAGAAAAAAACGTCACTTTGAAACACCAATAGAAAAAGAAAAGCGTAAAGCAGTTGCTAGGCACAAACAAAGTCGTAGAAACCGTACTCGCTTCAAATAACACCTAAAAGGTGATTTTTTCTCCGACTTATAAGAAATATTGGGAATTTTGAAAGCGCTTCAATAACAACCCAAGGTGATTAGGACATAAACTAGTGGTCTTTCAAGCTAGTTTTAAGGGTTTATAGTCACCACTTTAGTAGTTAGAAAAGAAGGACTAAAGTCCTTACTACGAACTTGCTTATCCCTTCACAAAATCTCTGCTAATTTAGCTAGCAAACTATTTGTTAAGTGCCATAACTCTACATCATCATTAATATCAAAGTCACTTCTGTTGCCAGCTACAGCTAACAGATTTTTGACAGCAGATAGCCGACTATGTGCTTCAGGGATTCTCCAACATTCTTCTAAATTTACCGCTAAATCGAACAGCGTTAGCGAAGCCCCAGTGACTGAAGATTGCTCACCTAAATACTTTCTTATCCTTACAGCTACATCATCATTACTTACTAAAAATTCCTTAATAGTATCCAACAGATGAGGATTTAATATTTCTTCATTTCCCCACGTTTCTAGCCAATCTCCATCAACGTCTTCAACATATAGATGGATAAAATTTAACCCGTAATTTAGCCAGTCTTGCTGCATTTTTCGGGCTGTTGCTAAAGCCTCAGTAAACTCGTCCACTTGATTCTCGTAGCTGTTAGTTTCTCGTTGATTAGCCATAAAAGCTGTGATGACTAGGTAAGTATGTAGTAGTCTGTCAAGGCGACTTTGCTGGATTAATGGTAGAAGATATCCATTTCTTTTCTCCCCTGCTTCCCTTATCTGCCTTCACCCGTCATTTTGGGATTGACAAACCAGTAAGCTAGAACACAAATTTTAAAGTTCAAATTCCTGAAAGGGTTATGAGAATTTTATATACTTGCCACCGGCAAGATAATCACTGTTATGTAGAGCCACGTTGACTAATTGATTGATAAAGTTAGCTTCCTTGGGACTGTAGCTAAAGAACAGTCCTCTCTCTATTTCCCACGAATGCAGTGTACTTTTCCAATAATGATACTTTTGGTGATTAAATTCTTCAGATACACTGGTAACTTGAATACATAGTGGTTTTTGTTGACGACTACTAACAATTAAATCCGTTGCCATTGAAAGGTCGGCGATATAACGCTGCCAAAAACTACCTTCACGACTAACAATATCTTGAGCTATAGCTTTAATGATATCATCATCGACTTGATTAAAATCTCCTGCCATCAGTTTTTGCTTCCAAATATAAAATTTGGAGTCACTAGCGTCGATCCACCGAGGAAAGAGATAACCGTACCAGTATCTTTCGTTAGGTGTCATCTGCTCAAACTTAGCTTGTTGTTCTTCTATTGAAGGTAAGGATTTAATAATCAGCCAAATTGTAGAATCTGTAATCACCTCTAGCAGAAAAGCTAGGACAAACGGTTTAGCAGTCAGGGAACCTGGCTTGATATGCCTTACCCAGCGATTGATTTCATCCAATCTTCTCGCTAAATTAGGATCTATCGAGGAGGCTTGCTCGATGAGGGACTTTAACTTATCCTTAATCTCTTGTGCTTGCAAACGATGCCCTAAGTCTAGTAAATAAAGCTTTTTTTGAACAATTTACCACTAATAACTCTGTTAGCAGAGCATATC
>JBBSOP010000071.1:0-14301 GCA_038259655.1 Chroococcales cyanobacterium | reverse complement strand
AGTCGGCGATACAGTGGAACTAGTGGGTATTAGAGACACTCGTAACACCACTGTTACTGGAATCGAGATGTTTAAAAAGAGTCTCGACGAAGGAATGGCTGGAGATAACGCAGGTGTACTACTGCGGGGTATCCAAAAAGCTGACATTGAACGGGGTATGGTAATTGCTAAACCCGGTTCGATTACACCTCATACTCAATTTGAAGGTGAAGTGTACGTCCTGACCGAAAAAGAAGGTGGTCGTAAAACTCCATTTTTCTCTGGCTACCGTCCCCAGTTCTACGTGCGGACAACCGATGTAACCGGCACTATCAAAGCCTTCACTTCTGATGACGGCAGCGAAGCAGAAATGGTGATGCCAGGCGATCGCATCAAAATGACAGTAGAACTGATCAATGCGATCGCAATCGAGCAAGGAATGCGCTTCGCT
Organism: Chroococcales cyanobacterium; assembly: GCA_038259655.1. Taxonomy (GTDB): domain Bacteria; phylum Cyanobacteriota; class Cyanobacteriia; order Cyanobacteriales; family Nostocaceae; genus Halotia. The sequence continues at coordinate 13,871 of JBBSOP010000071.1, read as the reverse complement.
ATTCGTGAAGGTGGCCGCACCATCGGTGCTGGTGTTGTCTCCAAAATCTTGAAGTAACACTTCTTGCCTTGATTACAAAGGAGTAGAGATGGTATAAAACCCTTTCTGCTCCTTTCTCTTCCCTCTTTCAATCAAATGACAGGTTATAGCTTTGTGTTTGTACCCTGTCTCCTTAATATCAGAACCTAGAAAATTAAAGATGGCAACTCTACAGCAGCAGAAGATTAGAATACGTTTACAGGCTTTTGACCGCCGTTTATTAGATACATCTTGCGAGAAGATTGTAGATACGGCTAACCGGACTAACGCTACAGCTATCGGACCGATTCCTTTACCAACAAAACGCAAAATTTACTGCGTGCTGCGATCGCCTCACGTAGATAAAGATTCGCGGGAACACTTTGAAACCCGCACCCATCGCCGGATTATTGACATTTATCAGCCCTCGTCTAAAACTATTGATGCTTTAATGAAACTTGATTTACCCTCAGGTGTAGATATTGAAGTCAAATTGTAATTAGTCAGTTGTCAGTTGTCAGTCGTAGAAAAGTAATTGACATTTCTTAGTATAGATATTTACCTAGCTCTGAAGAAATTTCTTCAGGGCTTTTTATTGCCTAGTAAACAAATGATAGAATGTAAACAGAGTACGGGAAAAGCAGAGAAGAATAAATTTTTTAAAGATTAAATTTATACCAAGGTAACAATGACATCCTCTTCTAAAATTGCAGTCCGTGAACTACCTCTGTTCCCGTTACCCGAAGTAGTTCTTTTTCCGACTAGACCATTACCCCTGCATATCTTTGAATTTCGCTACCGAATCATGATGAACACGATTTTGGAGAGCGATCGCAGGTTTGGGGTAGTAATGGTCGATCCAGTTCAAGGTACAATTGCGAATGTTGGTTGCTGTGCTGAAATTATTCATTACCAACGCTTGCCAGATGACCGCATGAAGATGTTGACTTTAGGACAGCAAAGGTTTCGTGTCTTAGAGTATATTCGTGAAAAGCCTTACCGTGTTGGTTTGGTAGAATGGTTAGAAGACCAGCCCCCGGCTAAGGATTTACGACCTTTCGCTTCTGAAGTAGAACAACTACTGCGAGATGTCGTGCGTCTTTCAGCTAAGTTAACCGAACAAAACATTGAATTGCCAGAAGAATTGCCTGAGCTACCAACAGAGTTATCTTATTGGGTAGCCAGTAACCTTTATGGTGTAGCCGCAGAGCAACAATCACTACTAGAAATGCAGGATACTATTGCTCGGTTGGAGCGAGAAGCAGAAATTTTAACTACTACTCGTAATCATTTAGCAGCTCGTTCTGTTTTGAAAGATACTTTTAATGAAAATTCATGAGTAGTCATCAGTCATTAGTCAGAACTTTTCACAGCTGACTGATGACTCATTACTACATAGCGCTGATTGATAAAACATTATAAGCGCCTAAAATTTTTAAAACTTCTGTATAAATATTTATTGCTGCTAAAGCCGATTGAACTCGTGCTTCCCTAGCATCTGCTTCTATATCAATAAAAAATAAATATTCACCTAGCGATCGCTTGGTTGGGCGAGACTCAATTCGGCTAAGATTAATTTCTAGTTGAGCAAATACTTGTAGAAGTTTGACTAATGCTCCAGGGACATTGGCCGGTACACTAAAAGCCAGTGAAGTATGAGTTGCATTGACTGAAGATGTCTGTTCAATAGTTTCTGCTTCTTTTTGACTTACCACCCAAAAGCGAGTACAGTTTTCTGGATAGTCGTTAATGTTACTGGCTATTATAGGCAAATTGTAAAGTAGGGCTGCTCTGGTAGATGCGATCGCAGCAGTTGTCAATTCCTGCTCTAGTTGTTGTAGTGCTTCAGTTGTAGAATTAGCGGGAATCAGCTGTACAGTTGGCAGAAACTGCTCTAACCATCCCTGACATTGTGCTAAAGCTTGTGGGTGTGAATAAACAGTTTTAATACTATCTACACTACTTGCACAGGAAATTAATGCATGGGCAATGGGCATAACTAAAGCTAACTGAATTTGCAAATTGTCTAACTGCCAAAGTGTATCCATCGTCATGGTTACACTGCCTTCAATAGAATTTTCCACTGGCACAACAGCTAATTGAGTATGTCCAGCCGCAACAGCTTGGAGTGATTGGGCAATGCTGGGGTAAGGGCATAGAGTAGCTTCTATTCCTGTCTTTTCACTTAGCCAGTTAACATAAAAAACAGCTGCTTGTTCTGCGTAAGTGCCAGGAGGCCCTAAATGGGCAATAGATATAGTCATAAAGTTTAACCCAGATTTATTCGTTGGATTTATAGACTATACCGTAGACAAACTCTGCCTTTGCTAATTTGGAACATTAGTTTAATACGTACCATTATTTTAAACTTTGCAATGGTATAGTTTATAACTATACTCACCAGCAGATTTTCCATATTGATCGTCAGCAAAACATTGTTGAGATTCCAGATCGACTTGAGTCCGGAACTCGACTAACCATAAATCTAAAGGTCTGGGAATTTTAGTGAGTTGTTCTGAAAATGCTTGCAGGGCTTGCGTATAATCTTGTGTGTCTGAATTTCGATGAGCCAAGAAAAACTGCACATTTTGAGCAGGTAGGTGTGGAAATTCCCAAGCTAACCCCATCATTCTGCCAGTTTGCCCATGATGTAAGTGAGTAGTAGCAATTAGGACATTAGATTGAGATGCTTTTTGGATCACAGAAGCAAGAAGATCAGGGCGTTGATTTTGCAAGTAGCCCAGATTCCAAGTTGCTGTTACTCCCCCAAGCATTGCCATCAGCCAAATTATACTTACTGCTACTTTCCCATTCACCAACTGATGCTGGTTGAAATTTTGTACACGCTGCCAACAACCTGCTAATGCAGCACCCAATAATAAAATTATTGCTGGCGCATAGATAAATTGGAAACGAGCAGCCAAGGTTAAGTCCATCCCCAGACCATAAGTGAAGCATAAACATAAAGCGATCGCTCCAATCACATACCCTATCAATATTTGTATTGCTAAATGAGTATCAGGGTTGTGCTGCTGAATTTTTAGCCCATTGACAAGATGAGGCAGACTCCAAAGCAAAAACAACAAGGTGACTACACCAGAAACAATCACAATCATCACAGGTAAATTTGTCAGTGCTGAAGGTAACAACAACAGCATACTGAGCATCCAAAGTAGTAGCCGCCCTATCGGTTCTAACCACCTCACATGAGGATTGCTACTAGCTACCCAGGTTGTGAGTTCGTTGCCAGGAATACTTTGTATAGTCGGTATCCAGACAAGACACCCCATTAAAGTACCTACGGCAACTATCCCGATCCGCCACAGATTAGGTTGCATCGATTCTTTCTGTTTTCTGTTGTGCCAAATTTGCCTCAATAATACAAAGCCTTCAGCACAAAGAGTTAAGGTAAAAAAGTAATGGGTTGCTACCCCTAAAGTATTGATTATCACCCAGGCGAATACTACCCAAAGTGGCAAAGATTGTTGGCGATAGATACTCCCAATTGCTTTAACTAAACAACATAGAGAAGCAATTACTAGCAAAATTACCAAGGTATAGTGACGTGCATCTCTAGCCAAAAAAATAGTGTATGGCGAAACTGCCATCATTGCTGCCGTCATCTGTCCAATTAATTTGGAACGAAAGGCTAAATAGCCAAAGCTAAACATAGCGGGAATTGATGCTACCCCAAATAAAGCACTGAGCGATCGCGCTGCCCAAATAGAAGCTAGTTCCCCTGTAGGTGACAACCATTTCATCCAAAAATGGGACAATACAAAATAGACCGGGGGATGAGTACTTTCATTCAATAAATGCTGGATAACTGCGTTGATTCCTACGGTAGGTATAGGTTGTAGTGGCTGTAACAGCACATCCGAACTAATGACCTGATTGAGTGGTACTGTACGAAAACTATTACCTAAGCTAAAAACTATCGTTGCACACTCATCAGTCCAAGGGGGTAGAGATGTCAAACGCCAAAAGCGTAAATAAGTGCCAATAGCCAACCATAGTAGCATTAGCAGTAAATGATAGCGGTTTTTCATTAATACGATGTCAACTTAAGTTTTGTCTAAAAACTACTTTGGCAAGTGAAAGCAAAGCCTGATGAAATCGTGACAGGAGCGTGTTTTAAAGCAATTATCATTAGCTAAATAATCATCTCTCGGTTGATTTATGATTTATCTCTCTAAAGTTAGTAAACATAATTTTTAAACCCATCTAAATGATGAAGGATAACTAAAAGGGAATACACTTTTAAAAATAAATCAAACTAGGTAAATATTTTTTCCTCAATTAAAATTAATAAATATAAAAAAATCATTAATAATAGAAATACATAACAATTACTTCCTGCAACTATGGCTACCAAGTTCACAGCCTCCCAATCGATAGAAATTGCTGTCCCACAGCAGCCTATTCCTATCCAGCATTACTTGCGTCAGCCTCAACGTTTGGTTAATGCTTTGGTAGACAGTAGGCGGATTCAGCAGCTTTCTGAGGAAGTATTTCGCTTGAAAATGCGTCCCTTGAGTTTCATGTCCCTAAGTATTCAACCTACTGTAGATATGAGAGTCTGGGCAGAATCAAATGGAAGTATTTTTTTGCGATCGGTAGGTTGTGAAATCCTTGGTTTTGAGTATATTAACCAGCGCTTTGCTTTAAATTTACAAGGACATTTGTCTCCCTATCAGCTAAATACTGGTACTCGTTTACAAGGGAAAGCCGATTTAGAAGTGCAAGTGGAATTGCCACTACCTTTTTCGTTGACTCCCAAACCCATTTTAGAAGCAACCGGCAATGGTCTGCTCAAGAGTGTGCTGTTGACAATTAAACAACGGTTACTACATCAACTACTGGCAGATTATCGTCACTGGGTAATCTCGCAAACAAAACAAAAAACTTTAGATGATGAAAATGGTGAATTACCAATTTTCAATGTAGAGTAATTTTTGATTTACCCATCAGATTTTTCCTAATTTTTGTAATAAATGAATTGGTTGTAGGGGCGTACATGTATATGCTATGCCCCTACTAGATTTGGCAAGGACGAAAGGACTTACGATGCAAGGGTGAGGGACCGTATTCTTGCAGTGCCACCAAATGCTTTTGACTACCATACCCCTTGTTATGTATTATGTCGTATTTGGGGTAATTTAATGCCAGACGCAGCACCAAATCGTCACGCCAAACTTTAGCCATAATACTAGCAGCAGCAATATTAAGCGATCGCTCGTCCCCCTTAACTATTGTTTGTTGTGGCACAGGCAAGTCTTTGATTGACTGATTGCCATCAACCAAGCAGATTACAGGCTGTACTTTTAGTTTGAGTACAGCCCGCTTCATGGCTAACAATGTGGCTTGCAAAATGTTGATTTGGTCAATTTCAGCAGTAGAAGCAAAACCGATTTTCCAATCAATGGCCAGGGTAGAAATTAGCTGTGCCATTTGAGTTCTACGAGAACTAGACAACTTTTTACTATCTTTAATCCCCGCTGCCATTAGCTCTGACAAAGCACAAGCTGGTAGTATGACTGCTGCTGCTACTACAGGACCAAATAAAGCACCTCGTCCTACTTCATCCACCCCCACAATTAACCCTGAAATGCCTAACAAATTAGAGGACAACTCCAGCCAATTTGATGCACTTAAGGGTGCTAGCGAATGAAGATCATCAGTTTGCCGTGTCTCTACCATAAAATAAGTTAATTGTCATCGGCGTTAGATGTATCCTCTAACGCAGAGGAACGACGGCGGCGACGACGGTTGCCTATAGAAGTGCTATTCGCTTCAGTTTCCTCTATATCCGTGAAACCTTCCATAGGATTTGCCACAAATTCTTCTGGCTCAGCTGCATCTTCTGGTAAGGATTTCTGCTTTGTCTCTGTTTGTAATGTGTTTGTATTTACCTCAATACTTTCTCTTTCTGTTTCTGTTTTAGTAACAGTTGATTCTGAAGCTGATTCAGTTGGCACATTTGGTAGTTGTCCAGGCTGAACAATATTAATAATTACAGACTTAGGATTTTTGACCTCTTGCTCTAACTTCACTAGAGGAGAAACTCCCATCAAGGCAAAAATATCCTGTTCTGGGATGGTCATTTCTACAGTCCTAATCTCCGGTGGTTCTACCACTGGTTTAATTGGCTCTACCTTGGTAACTTTATGACGTTCTGCCCGTTCAGTCCAACCGGATTTACCAAGATTAGGTAAGGGGATATCTGGTGTAGGCTCTAGCTCTGCCTCAGCATCTAAGTCTAAATCTGGCTCATGATCAAAAACAAGTGGATGAGTATTAATCCGGGGTTCATCTTTTCCGTTCGTCCCATTAATGCCAATCCGATTACGACGGGTGCGGGTACGACGCTTGTTATCGCCGATTTCTTGATAACTAGGATGATTGATTAAATTCGAGGCACTCACGTCAGAGTCACCATCAAATCCTTCTCCAAATGTATCGTAGTTTTCCCGTGTTTCTGTGATGCGAGCAGCGGGTAAACGTGGTTCTTTATGAGGCAGAGAGACAAAGCGATCTGGTATTTCTACTGGTATTGGTAATCGGTTTTCGTTTTCTCCAGGTAGATGCACAATATGTCCTAAACCGCCACAAGTAGAACATGTTTCACCGAACAATTCGTAGATATTTTGACCTTGGCGCTTACGAGTTAGTTCTACCAAACCCAATTCAGTTAATTGGGCAATTTGGGGACGAGCTTTGTCTGCTTTCAGTGCTTTGTTAAAATGCTCTAGAACTTGCAATTGGTCGCGCCGCGATTCCATATCAATGAAGTCAACGACGATTACCCCGGCAACATTTCGCAGACGTAACTGACGAGCAATTTCTGTGGCAGCTTCACAGTTAGTCCACAAAACTGTTTCTCTGGCTGTTGCCGATCGCGTAAAAGAACCAGAGTTAACATCAATTACCGTTAATGCCTCAGTCGGCTCAATAATGATGTAACCTCCAGAGGGCAAGTCTACTCTGGGTTTAAGAGCTTCTCTAACTGCGGCATTGATGCGGAAGTACTCTAAAATTCCAGAGCGATCGCGGTGATGGTCAATTAACAATCCCTGCGGTGTTTGACCTCCACTCCAGGTCTGTAAATACTGCTTGACTCGCTTCAAGCCAGTACTAGAATCCACAACAATTCGATTCACATCCGCACCATACATATCCCGCAATACACGCTGGATAAAGTCATCGTCCCGGTTAAGTAATGCTGGGGCACGGGTGGATTGTGCTTCTTGTTGAATGGCTTCCCATTGCTTTTGCAGCACCTCCAAATCTTCCATAATCGCTTCTTCTGGTTTGCCTTCTGCTTCTGTACGCACTAGCAAACCCATCCCCGCCGGCTTAACCAAAATTGCTAGCGCCCGTAAACGGTTACGCTCACTTTCATTCTTAATCCTTCGGGATAAGTTTACACCCCTACCATAGGGCATCAGCACTACGTAGCGTCCGGGCAAAGTAATATTACCTGTGAGCCTGGGGCCTTTGGTTCCCGTTGGTTCTTTCATCACTTGCACCAACACTTTTTGTTGTGGTGCTAAGAGTTCTGTAATTGCGGCAGCTGTGCGCTTGAGCTTCAACGGCCCCAAGTCAGTTACATGAATAAAGCCGTTACGTTCTGGATCACCAATATTTACAAAAGCCGCATCTATCCCAGGTAATACATTTTCTACTACACCTAAATAGATATCACCTATTTGGTGATGACCAGTGGCCACAACGAGTTCTTGTATTTGATCTTCAGAAAAGACGGCAGCAATTTGATGCTGCTCCGCGATGATAATTTGTTTTGGCATTCAATTTCCTCAAAAATTGGCAGCACTAATTGGCTTGGGGGTTTGTTATGCCTCTCACCCCTGCCAGCCCCAAAAGGTGCCGCTTGTAATAAATATTGTGAATTCAAGCTCAAAGTTAAGGAGCTATTGACTAAGGAATTGCGTTTACACGCCTGATTATTCCAGAACGGCTGCATAATGTTTAAGCAAATAAATCAACCGTCTGTGGTTGATTTTTGATGCGATACCTTCACCATCGAGGGATTAGGCATTCAGCAGTTGTTTTAAAAAGCATAGAGTCAGAGTTGCCGACGGAGCCTGTTGTTAGTTACTAGTTCACAAGATAGCTATCAAGAGAGAGTGTTCTTTAATCTGTCTGCTGTTTGTCTGGGATAAAATCCTAGAAGTTACACTCTAATATCTTTGCTTCCGCACCCTGAGTACCAGAGTAGTGAACCAGTTCATTCAATGCAGCGCCAGAATATTTCTCTTCATCTGATTCTAACGCAACCTTACTGAAAATCAATTCCCATGATCTTCCATGTCAAGGGAACTACTAGCAAGTTCCCCTTCAGGGATTATACTCGTGAATTACTCCACACTAACCTGCGGTACAGTGTAAGTTTTCAATTTATCGAGAATTGCCTCTAGAACTTTGTAGCTCTATTGGTTTGACATTCTCTTTGAAGGCAGAAGTCCTGGTTATCAAGACTCAAATTTTGATCACAATCATAACTAACTACTTTGACCGTTTTGTTTTTACGATCCTGATTGCTTGGCTTTTGCAATCGTTGCAGCTTTTATGTTGCTTTACCAAGAAGTATATCAGAACTATCGCTGCGTTTGCGAGAGATTTGTTTGGTCGTTGCAGGCTTGCATAGTCTCAAGTTACACCCATTCATGCCGATGCTCACTTTTCAGTTAGAGTGCAAGTCAGCTAAAAATAACTGATTGCGATGAATGTGCAGAAGTTGAAATTCTACACCTGTTACTCCTTCCAGCATAAATAGGATTTGTTCAGGACGCAACAGCACCCCATCAGGACGATAGCTACCTACGTAACGCAGCATAACTATAGACTCTTGGGCTGTACTATCGTTATTCCGTACTAATTCTAATTCAAATAAACGCGAGCGCAGATTTACTAAGTGGCTTTTGCCTGACTTAGTTATTTGCTCACACCAAAATTCGTCTTTTGCTTTGATTGTTTCAATCCATTCTTGCCATTGTGCAAATGTAACTGTGCTAAGTGTTGCCACTGTAATCAAATACTCTGCTGCCTCCATTATTTGGCTAGCAGCAGGAACTTTCAAATCCAACTCCACCACATTGTATATAGGTATGTCTGTGGGTAGTTCGTGAGCCAGCAATTCTCGAAAAATATCTACTGCTACTGGTTGCGTTAACTCAAAATCTACAATCTCGCCACTGCTGGTAATTCCTAAAGCCAAGGCATTGGCTACAGAAATACGTGGACTTGGGTGAAACCCACCAGTAAAAGCAATAGGTAAGCCTGCTCGCCGTAAAACTCGATCAAATAGGCGCATTAAATCTAGATGACTTAACAAAGCCATATCGCCTTGTTTCCCAAACCAAACACGCAATCTTTGGGCTTTAGTTGTGTTGGGAACAAACTCACCAGCAAATTTGGGGATAGCAGGTGGCTCAATCACGATATTGTGGCCAAAGTCTGTGCTACAAACGCCACAGTGAGAACAACCTTCAAAAGAGCAGTCTGGAACAGTTGCAGCTTCTAAAGCACGTTGCAGATCTTCCTTCAACCACTTTTTATCTATGCCTGTATTTACATGATCCCAAGGTAGGGGAGCATCAAATGAAGAATGAAGGTTATTTTCCTTCATACTTTCCATCAAATTCCATTCGCCCTTTTCTACTTGGCGATATTTCCAGTCTAAGCCAGCTTCTGCGATCGCCGATTCCCAAGCACCAAAAGCTTGATCTAAATTCTCGTACCAAGAATCCATACCAGCGCCTAATTCCCAGGCTCGACGCACTACTTTACCCAAACTGCGATCGCCTCTGCCCACAAAGTCTTCCATTGCCGAAATGCGGACATCGGTGAAGTTCACTTTCACTCCTTTGATCCGGCGAAATTCGTACCGTAGCAGGCTTTGTTTGCGTTTAAATTCAGTGGTAGAAACTGTGTGCCACTGAAAGGGAGTATGGGGCTTAGGCGTAAAGTTAGAAATCGTCAAGTTAAAGTTGAGAGGTTTTCGTCCCTGACCCCGACATTCTCTTTGCAGCCAGCTTACCGTTTCTGCTATCCCCACCACATCGGCATCTGTCTCACCTGGTAAGCCAATCATAAAATACAGCTTGATTTTATCCCAACCTTTCTCCCAAGCTGTTTTCACGCCTCTTAGCAGTTCTTCATTCGTTAAACCTTTATTTACAATGTCCCGCATCCGTTGGGTTCCAGCTTCTGGAGCAAAGGTAAGGCTACCTTGCCGCGTACCACCGAGGATGTTGGCAATATTTTCATCAAATCTATCTACTCGTTGACTAGGAAGAGTCAAGGAAATATTTTCATTTTTTAACCGATTTTTAATCTCCATCCCCACCGCTGGTAAGGACAAATAATCAGAACAACTCAGAGATAACAAAGAAAACTCATTGTAACCAGTTGCCCGCATTCCCTGCTCAATTGCTTCTACAACTTGATCAGGTTCTACATCTCGTGCTGGTCGGGTCAGCATTCCTGGTTGACAAAAACGACATCCACGAGTACATCCCCGCCGGATTTCAATTGTCAAGCGATCATGTACAGTCTCCACGTAGGGAACTAACCCAATTGAATAAGCTGGTATTGGGGTAGAAACTCGGCGCAGAATTTGTTGTGGTACATCTGGGCGGTGAGGATGGACTGAGCCATCTGCTGCCATGTCATAGAACTGAGGAACATATACGCCTGGTATTTGTGCCAAATCCAGTAAAGTTTGTTCCCGGTTCAATCCTGCTGTTTTGCCCTCTTCCAAGACTAAGCCAATTTCTGGCAAAAGTTCTTCGCCATCTCCAAGGGCGAAAAAGTCAAAGAAGTCGGCATAAGGTTCAGGGTTAGATGTTGCTGTTTGTCCGCCAGCAAAAACTAGGGGATATTCTGTTTTTGCCCGTTCTCGCCATGTGAGGGGAACTCCAGCCAAATCCAACATTTCTAAAATGTTAGTTGCACCGAGTTCATAACTGAGGCTAAAGCCTAAGATGTCGAATTGGATGAGCGATCGCTTTGACTCTACAGCAAATAAGGGTGTATCTGTCTGTCTAAGTTTAACTGCCAAGTCTGTGCCTGGTAGGTAAGCGCGATCGCATAACTGTCGTGGTTGGGCATTCAAGATGTTATACAAGATGATATGCCCTAAATTTGATGATCCGACTTCATATACTTCTGGGTATGTTAGTACCCAACGTATTGCTGCCGTATCCCAATTTTTATGTACTGCTAGGCGTTCGTTACCCAGATAACGCGCTGGCTTTAAAATTTCCGGTGTGATTAATTTTTCAACTGCAACAGCCACTGTGCTATCTTCTAGCTACCTTAATTACAGCTAATCACTTGTAACCTTAACATTGATTAGCTCTTTCAATCAGGTTTGTCTGGAAAATTTACAATTTTGTTACACAAGGTTGTCGAGTACACCATTTTCAATGGTATTATAAAGGGCTGTATAAAATTACTACACCTGACAAATTGGTTTCGCTTTTAAACTATCTCAAAAATTCCATCAAGCTGTGTAAGTTCAAAAATCATTCTCACTGATGGGGAAACAGAATCCAACTGTAAACTTTTTCCTAAACTCTGAGCCAGCTTGAGTGCAGAGACCAATGCCATTAAGCCAGCACTATCTAAAGATTCTACTGCGGCTAAATCCACTAGCAAGATCGAAGTATTATCTTGGGTTAACGCTGTTGTCAGATCTCTTTCCAACTCCAAGGCATTGGCGGCGTTTAAAATGCCTTGAGGACGAATAACAGTAGTTTTTGGACACTCCAGTACTGCTTGCATATCAACATCCTAATTGAAGTTATTGAACTGTGAAGCCCATATTTATCTGAACATAAACTGTTTTTTCTCGCAGCGACCATAGTCTATTAACTCTTTGCTGAATCTTTATTGCTTTAGTGGGTCTATTTAAAGATTGTCATAAATACAGGGTAAAATGTATTCATAGATACTTTTTTTCAGCATCGGTTCCAAAACAATCAACAGATACAGCCGTAAAGTAGATCCATCAAGCATAACTATGCTGAGAAAACTTGATTGGTCTATGACTGAACCTGATTTGGTCAAGATTAGCTGTAGATTAAATGCCTTAACTTTCAGGGTTACGTGTGGCAGATTGTAGGGTTAATGTCAAATTAACTATCTCATCAACTTGTGATCTATATCACCACGGTACTAGCATCTTGATCACATTTTCTACCAGACTTGATCTCGGATAATTAATACCATATTTTAAAGTTGGATGATCATTTATGAGAACTAAGTACGCTATTCGTCAATTGGTAGAAAAGGCTCTTGACATTAAAAAACTAACTCCTGAGATCGAAAATGAGATCAACTCAGAATTAACTGAAAATGGTTATATATCTGATGTTGACTACGAAGCTTTGGAATTATTAATGGCAGAGATGGATGCTGGTAGAGTTAAGTTAGTTCCTAGCTGGATATATTAGTTTTAGGTATTGGCATTACCAGTTTTTCTTTATCCAAAGTTTGTTTTGACAAGAAAATAAAAAAAATCAAGCTTTAAAATAGTTAATCTTAGTTTAAATTTTATTCTGGGCTAAAGCTTCTTAAGGCAGCTGGATTTTAGCCTTCATCCTTATACGCTTGCCAAAGTTGGTCAATAAATTGATTAAGTTGTTGTTTGGCGGTTGAATCAGGCTCAGATTTTGGTTCTTTTGCCAAGACTTGGCTTAAGAAGGTAATTACTTCTGTATCTAAGGCAGGACGAAATAACTTGTCAGGCCAAAGCAAGTCAGAAGCATCTCTTAAGTCAGTAACTAGCGGTGGTTCTTGGGTATAGGTGACTAAAAATAAGGGACGTACCCAACACAACTGACGGGAAATCACAACTTGAATGACTTCTGCATACAGATTTCTGTCACCATATCCTAAAGACACAATTTGTCCTGGTTGAAAATCTAGGCTCATGTCCATAATTATGCAGCTAGTTCAGTGGCAAGGATTGTCTTGCAGCTTTCTTAACTTTATGTATAGTTGTTGTAATATTAATGTAGCATTTTTGCATCTGTAATTAATTTCTGAGGCAAATGCCTCAAGACCATCTCTGTAGCATTGGTTCAATCCTTCGCTGCAAAATGTCATAGTGCTATAAAGTTAAAATGAAAATGCTATAGAATATAGTGAATAACTGTTAAGCAAACGCAAGACAGAGACAAAGTATGTTGTAGTAAACCATCGCAGAAAGAGCAAGAGCAGTGTCAGTCGAAACTATTGAGAAGCGTTCCACGTCCCGCAAGCTTGCGCCTCAGTATCGCGTTTTACTTCATAACGACGAATACAATTCTATGGAGCATGTGGTTCAAGCATTATTAACTACGGTGTCGAGTCTTACTCAACCCCAAGCTGTAAGTATTATGATGGAAGCCCATACTAATGGTCTCGCTTTAGTCATTACTTGCGCTCAAGAACACGCTGAGTTTTATTGTGAAACATTGAAGGGTCATGGTTTAAGTAGCACAATTGAACCTGATGAATAGTCAGTAGTCAGTAGTCAGTAGAGAATGTAAACAACTAACAACTGACAACAAAAACCGACTAGTATGAAAATGAACCTTGTCCGTGTAGCCCAAAACCCTGCCCCCATAAGGCTGGGTTATTTTATTACAATTTTGTTACTGCTATGGTTGCCCTTTGCTGCGCCGATTTACTTACTAGTGCATGATGCCAATTTAGTAAGTATCTTGACACTGGTGTTGCTATATGCAGAGTTTATTTTTCTTTTGAAACTATGGGGCAAACATGTCTACCAGCAACCCCAGATACTACGGCAGTATGGCTTAGAAATCACGCAAAAAAATGGT
>JBBSOP010000070.1:0-14313 GCA_038259655.1 Chroococcales cyanobacterium | reverse complement strand
GGTATTTACCTTTAAAATTAAGGGTTTCAGGCAGTTAGAACCTAGATTTTATCGCAACAGATCAAACGTCAAGATTAAAAGCTGTATTCATTGCCCAGTAAGGAATATGAGCTAATTTATAGACATTTTTAGCATAACAAGTAATGAAGAACCTAAACTTTTTTGTTAATTAATTAGTTGGCAATCTAAGTCTAAAGTTAATAATTTTACTTATAAACATAAAATTAAGCTTTGTAATTTTACGCATAATTTTTTTAAACCTAGTTCTTATCAAAGTTTTTTCCTTAATAGGCAAAATTATCGGAAATAGAAATACAGAGGCAAGAGTTAACAACTTTTTGCCCCAAGGGCAGTATATTAAAACTATATAAAATATTGGGAGAAAAAAGAAATTAGATTTTTTTCTAAAATAAACAGCTATTAGAGCATTTAGATTAGTAACTCTTAATTCAAAATGTTCGAGCGTACAATCATTGTATACGACAACAGAAGCACTAGAATAAATTGTTATACCTTTTTTTATGGCTCTCATTATTAATTCAGAATCTGAATGATAATGAGGTAAAAATAGTTCATTATAAAGTCCAATACTTTCAAAAACTTGACGACTAATCAAAACTCCGTTTCCAGCTAAAGCCTCTACTTCAATAATTTCTTTTTCTAGAACATCATTAGGCAAATTATCATACCACTGTAAGTTGTAAGAAAGTTGTAGAATATGCCGTGTTCCCCATCGTGAATATGATCCTATAGACCAGACTAAGCCTGGTTGAATCATATAATCTATACGACTGCCTAGTATAAGAGTGTTATATTTGAGTGCTTGTTCTACTAAATTAGCAACATAATCTGGTTCTACATAAGAATCATCATTGATTGTTAATATAAAATCAGACTTTTCCTCAATTGCAAACTTGACACCCCTATTAGTTGAACCTGTCCAATAATTGTCATCGTCAACATGAATAACAGTCACTCTAGGGAATCTACTTAAAACCTCATCTTGAGTGCCATCAGTAGAGTTAGCATCAACAATAATAATTTTTAGATTTGGGTAAGTTTGCTTTGAAAAACACTCTAAGAATCTAAGAGTTTTATCACTTCTATTTCTGGTCGGTATAACTGCACTAACTATTGGATACATAAATAAAACCTTCCTTAACTACATTTTGGCTATTGGATAATTTACATAAATGGCATAGCTCAAAAAATTACTAAGAAACTGAAATGTTCCCAAATGCTCATTATAATTTTGAGCTTTGACTCGAATTATCTTGAAACTAAAAAAATCTAATTGTCGAGTCTTCCAAGTATTAAACTGTTTCAAGAGTTTTGTACCTTTAAAAGGTCGAACTTCAGTAGGATATTCTACTTTATCGCTAAAAGATACGGCTGTTAGATGATCGCACACATCTAGTGTGGCAATTGCCTGAAGAATATCTAATTTTTGAATGCCTGTTACAGACGGACAATACATAATATAATCAGTATCTACTACTGCATCTATAATGTATCCGAAAAGATTAAAATAATGAGACTTGTTTGTTATGTCTGAATATAAGTTAGTGGTATTTCTTTGGCTAACTAAATTATCAAATTCTGGAACTGGAGAGTTAAATGGAAGAATATTGATGAACTTATATATATCTTGATGAAATTGAGACATTTCGCTGACCATATTCAATGACTTCTGGATATCCTTTTCATCTGTCTCATTCTGTGCAACAAAATCTAGCAACAGCGTTAGTCTTTTAGTAATTCCACTGGTACAAATAGTTGCTGATTTAGCACTGACAAAATTTAATGATTTTTTTGATTGATGTTTATCAACTACTTCTTTTAATACTTGAAAAGTTATTTCAGCTGTTTTTTGTAATGAATATTTAGATGCTTGGTGTTTACCTAAATCTGATAAGTGTAAAAGCTTATCCTCATCCATTAATAGTTTGGCAATATCATCAGCAATTTTTTTACTATTAAAAGGATCATTCAAATAAGCAACTGCATTTCCGCAAATTTCTGGAATAGATGCAATTGATGTTGTCAAGACTGGAGTGCCAAAATTCATAGCATCCACTAATGGGATGCCAAATCCCTCATAAAGGGAGGGGAAAATCATAAATTTGGCATTCTTGATTAATATTGCTAATTCTATATCGCTAACAAACCCCCTGACTTCTACCGATTCTTGCATTTCTAAATCATGAATAACTCGCTCTAGAGATGTAGACTTTAAATCATGCTGTTGGGCTCCTGTCAAAATTAATTTGAGTTTGTCAAACTGGGGGTATTCACGTTTCAAAATCCAGAGAGATTCTACTAATCGATAGTGATTTTTATGCCGCCAAGGAATCGCAGGGTAAATTATATAGAGGTTTTCAGGTACATTGAAATCCTGAAAATTCCGATTATTAATAATATTATCTAATTTATGGGAAATCTCATCAGCCAAGTATCCAGATTCGTACGTAACATATA
This sequence comes from Chroococcales cyanobacterium, assembly GCA_038259655.1. Classification (GTDB taxonomy): domain Bacteria; phylum Cyanobacteriota; class Cyanobacteriia; order Cyanobacteriales; family Nostocaceae; genus Halotia. Next base: position 11,835 of record JBBSOP010000070.1, on the reverse strand, counting down.
CTTCTTTTTTAGAATAGATTTTTTCAATTAGCGATTTTTCATGGTTACACATTGTAATGATTGCATCAGATCTTGATATGGCATAGCCATAATACTTTCTTCTTGCTTCATAAAATCCATCTTTGAAAAAGTGTGGATAGATTTCATGTTGTAAATCATGAATGCATGAAACTATTGGTACTCTTGAATCAATGTAATGTGGCAATAATTCGTTTAAAGGACACAAGTAAACATCGCTCCAAGACATATTTTCGTGGATAGCACTGCTGGTATTATCAACCAAAGGAATGACTTGTACACCACTGATTTGTTTAAATAAAAAAAAGTTGTGAGGTTTTACAAGAACTCTGACAGTTGCTATTCTTGCTAGCCCCAGAACTAAAGCATATACATATTTCCCAGCTCCACCAGCTCCTTGGGAACCACTTAAAAGGTTGATACAGTTAATTAGTATTTTCATTATTTTCTGTTTTAGTTAACAGTTAAACCAATCATTTTTTTTAGCTTAAACCATTGTGTTCGCAGCTTCCAAAACTTGCTAGATTCTACTCCACTAAGTTCCGCTTGAATCTGTTTAATTTGTAATTCTTTTTCTTGCAACAATACCTCAGCTTGTTGTAGTTGCTGTTGATATTGTTGTCTTTCTTTTGCTAGTATTACTTCTTTTTCTTGCAATAATACCTCAGCTTGTTGTAGTTGCTGTTGATATTGTTGTCTTTCTTTTGCTAGTGTTACTTCTTTCTTATCTATCCACTTAATAATTTGTTCTGAAAACGATTCTGAAACAAGTGATTCGGAAGTATCTGGAAAGTCTGTTTCTGGATTTAACGATGTATATCCTAAATTATGCATTAATTCTGAATGCTTTTTCCAGAATAATTGTTCAATAGGTTTTGTCCAATAAGGATCTGGTTTCCACTCTTTGCATCCTCTCCTAAAAAAGGATGGTTCAATTTCTTGCAACTTACTAAATGGATTTACCCATTGTTTTACCTGTTTCTTAATTGGAATAAAATTAGATATATTTTCCATCTCTACTTCAGTATTACTGAGTAAGTTTTCATATTTAATAACTAAAGTTTTATTTCGATGGAAAGGGTTATACTTATAAAAATAGCTAGACCAATCACCAAAGACATCATCACCTACTATTAATTCTAAAAGACTACTATCAGATTGTATAAAATCTTTATGATAGTAAAAATATGATAATATAGCCATTCTTCCATCGCGCACTATAAAAATGCAAGGTTGTTCATCTAAAGGCTCAAAATGAGTTTTTACAAAATATATATCTTTAGAACCAGAAGCATTTGTGTAAAATTCTTCCCAACTATTTTCGTATTCTATATGTCCAGTTAATTCTCCGACTTGTCCAAAATGCTCTTTTTCACGATTAAAAATGGAGTAAGTTTTGAATCCAAAATATTGGTATAATACTGTTCTTAAAAACGTATTTCCACTACGCGGATAAGAGGCTAACCAAACAATCATATTGTTACTACTATTTATTTAAAAGTTTTGAACTGAGTATGTATAGCTAAGTGAAGAATAAACTTTATCTAAACTGAAGAACAAAAAAACAACATTTATTAATCGCATCTCACCAAAACTCATAAAATTTGTTTTTATTTGCTAACATCTAGTAATTAAATTCAATTTATGTTTTATTTAATGCTTTTAGATAACAGTCTACTGTTTCATTAGCGCCACCCATAAATAGTATTTTCCCTTTATCTAACCAAATCCCACGAACACAAGACTGCTGCACAAAACGTAAATCGTGAGAAACCACTAGTACTGTAGCGTTATCATCCCAAAATTTATCAATTCTTTGCTTGCATTTATTCTTAAAACTTTCATCTCCTACCGACAATACTTCGTCTAATATCAAAATATCTGGCTGTATATCTGTGGCGATCGCAAACCCTAGCCTTGCTACCATACCAGAAGATAATCCCTTCACTGGTACTAATGCATAATCTTGCAATTCTGCAAATTCTAAAATTGAATGCGTTCGTTCTCGCATCTCAGCTCTAGAAAAACCCAGTAGTACACCATATAACAGAATATTGTCCCTCACCGAAATTTCTGCATCGAAACCTGCTCCCAGCTCAATCAAGGGAGCAATTTGACCTCGTACTCTGACAATTCCACTACTTTGTTTGAGAATCCCAGAGATTATTTTTAAAAGTGTTGATTTACCAGAGCCATTTGCCCCAATAATACCTATTTTTTCCCCTCTTTCTACTACCAAATCGATTTTGTCCAATACCAATTTCTTTGCTGGTTGGCGATACTTGCCTTCAATAACAGATAATAAAGTTTTCTTGAGGTCATAAGAAAACTCTTCTTGAGTCCGTCGCCAAAGCGAAACTTCATCTAGGCGAATTACTTCCATTTACAGCAAATCCATAAACTGATGTCGCCACAATTGAAAACAAGTCCATCCCAGTGTCAAAATAATTACGCCACTGAGTAAGGCACCCCAAATTAAACTCAAATCCGGTAGATTTCCTGACAATGTAATCTGACGCAGACTTTCAATAATCGGGGATAATGGATTTAAACTTAAAAATGGTTTGACCTGTGGTGGAACAATAGCTGCTGGGTAAAATACAGGACTACTAATCCAAATTACGAATGTAACTAATTCATAAAAGTAAGGCAAATCTCTAAAAAATACATACAAAGCACTTACTAAAAACCCAACTCCTGTACAAACTAAAACCAGTGCTACAAATGGAAACACTAATGCCAACACATTGGCTAGACTTTTGGAATTAACGAAAGTCATCACTGCCAGTAACGGTAACACCCCGACAGCGAATTGAAATACATTCGCTGCAATCATTGATATGGGAAAAATACTGACTGGTAGACGAATTTTATTCAAAAGTGAACCATTCCCTACCACACTACTTAACGCTTGAGAGGTAGAAGCTGAGAAAAAGTTAATTACCACTAGTCCTGTAAATGCTGCCAATACATAGTTTGGTATCGAGTTACCATAATAAGATGCAAAGGTAGCTCCAAAAATAGCAGTGTACAGTCCTGTCATAATCAACGGGTTCAAGAGCGACCAGTAAACCCCTAAAAATGACCCCCGGTAGCGCACCTTAAGATTCCGCGATACCAAAACATGCAGCAGTTCCCAGTAACGCCGCACTTTCAACCAAGTTAAATTATCTTTAAACGAAAGTATCATTCTCAAAAACCACCACACACCACAGGCAAGTTATTCACGCATCTTAATACTATCGAAGTTTATTTTGCTGCATTAGCTTACCACCAAAAGTTGATTTTAAACTCTCCTGTTGAATATAAAAGTTATTAATATCTACTTTTACACTCCTCAGCATGTTTTAATCCTCTGCAAGAGTAGTTGATTGATCAATTAGCTACTCTGAGACTGTCAGTGCCACTATTTACTTAATTTAAACTACTAGATCAACTCTAAGCGATGTCTAGCCACAAGCCGCTTCTACGCAAATGTGTTCAGATCGTTAGCGTTCCTGTTCAGCTTGCTCTGTTGATGTTAGCACCCAACCTGCTGCATTCAGCATACCAACGCAACTATAAACCTGTTGTCTACTGATATTTACCTCTTTCAACCAAAATCATTTTTCTGGTAAAGGTATCGCCTCGTAACGATTGCCATTGCTTGACTTAGTTTGAGAGGTTGATTTAATTTTAAGCTGTGTTATGTAGCATGGGGGCTGTTCTCTTTGCCTTTGTTCTAGTTCCTCTTCCCTGAATCTATGACAGATGCGACACTGATTCAGCTAAACTGAGACTTGGTTTATTGCATTGTAATTAGGCATGGAAATCGGACAAAAGGTTAAGGTGGTTCGTCTGCGCGATCGCGTCTCTCCCCCTATCGTGAAAAAATTAGGACAAGTAGGCATCATTCAAGGTTATAAAGTCACCGATGGTGCTGGCGTTGGTGTAGTAGTACTATTTGACGATAATTTTTCCACTTGGTTTTTTGAAGATGAAATCAAACTCGTCTAATAGAGAAAACCTCAGGCGGAAGCTAAGAGTATTTGCCTAGTGCTAAGTTGGAATTGGAAAGATCGGCGGTGAAAATAGGAATCAAACGATGTCCCTGATATTGACATTTTTGGGTAAAGGTGGTATAGCTCGTACTAAAATTGCGATCGCCGCCGCCAAGCAACTAGCAAGCCAAGGCAAACGCGTACTTCTAGCAGGACTGGCAGAACCAGTGTTACCTCTCCTGCTGGATCAAACCCTTACTCCCGACCCCCAGGAAATTGCTCCCAATTTACAAGTTGTGCAGTTCCAAGCATCTGTACTGCTAGAACGTAACTGGGAAGAAGTAAAAAAACTCGAAGCGCAGTACCTACGTACACCCATTTTCAAAGAAGTTTATGGTCAAGAACTGGTAGTACTACCGGGCATGGACAACGCCCTAGCCCTGAATGCCATTCGTGAATATGATGCCAGCGGCAAATATGACGCGATCGTTTATGATGGCACGGGTGATGCCTCTAGCTTACGGATGTTAGGACTGCCAGAGTCTCTGAGTTGGTATATCCGGCGATTTCGGCAATTATTTGTTAACTCCGACTTGGGTAAGACGATCGCAGAATCGCCTTTTGTTCAACCGCTGATTAGCAGTTTTTTCAATGTCAACTGGACAACAGATAACTTTACCCAACCGACTAACCAAGTCAATAATTTATTAGATCAGGGAAGATCTGCTCTTGCTGATCCCAATCGCATTGCTGCCTTTTTAGTCAGTACAACAGACCCAATTGATTTGGCCAGTAGCCGTTATTTGTGGGGCAGCGCTCAACAAATCGGTTTAACTGTTGGTGGTGTGATCCTGATCTCTGAAGAAACAAACCTCAATTTATCAGAGGAATTTACACCTCTAAGAGTTAGCGTTGTTCCCGATGCTGACAAAAGCGACTGGCAACCGCTGATAGATGCTCTACCCAACTTTGCCCAGCAAGCTCTACAGGCTCCTAAACCCATTGAAATCGATGTTCATAATCGTCAGGTACGCTTATTCTTACCTGGATTTGACAAAAAGCAAGTCAAACTTACCCAGTACGGGCCAGAAGTCACCATAGAAGCAGGAGATCAGCGGCGGAATATCTTCCTACCCCCAGCTTTGAGTGGCAGACCTGTTGCTGGCGCGAAGTTCCAGAATAGTTATTTGATAATTTCGTTTTAATTAAGGAGTTAGAAGTTAGGAGTGCTATTCCTAACTTCTTAATAAGTAAGCTTATGTCTGAATCATCTCCCATTACCCCAAACTCTGACCCAGGCGAGGCAATAGAATCAGTAGCCATTAATCCTAGCCCGGAAACAGCAGCAATTAGCGATCGCAATGCCAAAACTAGGCAACTCCTGGGTATGAAAGGTGCTGCACCAGGAGAAACATCGATTTGGAAAATCCGGTTGCAGCTGATGAAACCTATCACCTGGATTCCCTTGATTTGGGGCGTAGTCTGTGGTGCAGCTTCTTCTGGTAACTATACCTGGACACTAGAAAATGTCTTGAAGGCAGCAGCTTGTATGTTGTTGTCTGGACCGCTACTGGCAGGGTACACTCAAACTCTGAATGATTTCTACGATCGCGACATCGATGCCATCAATGAACCCTATCGTCCTATTCCCTCCGGTGTAATTTCTGTACCCCAGGTAATTACACAGATTTCAGTATTATTTGTATCGGGTATTGCCTTAGCATTTGTTCTGGACGTATGGGCAGGTCATGATTTTCCCAATGTCACAGTTCTAGCCATATTTGGTTCTTTCATTGCCTACATTTACTCTGCACCTCCTTTGAAACTGAAGCAAAACGGTTGGCTAGGCAACTACGCTTTAGGTGCTAGTTACATCGCTTTGCCTTGGTGGGCGGGTCATGCTTTATTTGGCGACCTGAATTGGAAAATTGTCATCCTCACCCTAATTTACAGTTTGGCAGGATTAGGAATTGCCATTGTCAACGATTTTAAGAGTGTAGAAGGCGATCGCCAGTTAGGGTTACAATCTTTACCTGTAATGTTTGGTATCAATACTGCTGCCTGGATTTGTGTACTGATGATTGATTTATTTCAAGGATTTATCGCCGCTTATCTCGTCACTATCCATGAAAATTTGTATGCAGCGATTTTGGCACTGTTAATCATCCCGCAAATCACCTTCCAAGATATGTATTTTCTACGTGACCCTCTAGAAAATGACGTTAAATATCAAGCCAGCGCCCAACCATTTCTTGTTTTAGGAATGCTTGTTGCCGGTTTAGCACTAGGTCATGCTGGCGTTTAACTTAATACCTCTATGGTTAGAAGTTAAGAACTAGGAGTTAGGAGGTAATATACTTCTAACTCTGAACTTTTATCAAGACTTGTTGTGTTAGAACTGATATCTTTAATTATTCATGGGATTCAACCATTTTTAGTCCCTATCTGCTTTATCGGTGCTTGGGTTTTAATTATTCTTTTTGCTTGGAGTCTATGGATTACAGCACGAGATAGCGTCGCCACAGCCAAGCAAATGCATCAAATTCCCTGTACTAGCTGCCAATTTTTTACAGCCGACTATCGTCTTAAATGCACTGTACATCCATCTATTGCCAATACAGAAGAAGCTATCAATTGTACTGACTATCAACCAAAGACCAATCCTTATCTGTATTAAGTAGCCGTCATGAACAGTGTACGCCAGAACCTATGAAAACCCCTTTGCTTTTTGTGTCTTAGTGCCTTTGTGGTTGAAGATCTTTTTACCACGAAAGCACTAAATTTTATTCCCAAAATTGATTATGTTGGTTCAAAAACTTCACGACTGTCCAGAATTTATCGCGGGAGATAATACTATATTGCGGGAATTACTACATCCTGATAAGCAACCATTGGCGTTGCGTTATAGTTTAGCTCATGCAACTTTGCCAGTAGGAAAAACATCTCAACCTCACTCTCTCTCTACCTCGGAAGTCTATTACATTCTCAGTGGTGAAGGAGAAATGCATATTGATGATGAAACCCAAGTACTTGTATCAGGAGATGCGGTATATATTCCTCCCAACACACGACAATTTATCCGTAATTCTGGTATTGAACCGCTGATATTTATTTGTGTTGTTGATCCAGCTTGGCGCAAAGAAGATGAAACAGTTTATTAAAAATTAATCATCATCTAGAAATTAAAAATTAATCATCATCTAGAAAATGTCTTAATTACGAATTACGGTCAATTTTGCTCAACCAAATTACCAAGTCATCTGAATGAATTGCGATTTCACTGCCTAAAGTTTTGATATAAAGTAGTCCATCGCTAATAATTAAATCTTTGATGGGATACCATGAATCTCTGGTGCGGATTAGCAAGTCGAGGGGAATCCCTGTTCTTAAAGCATTCTTGCGATATTTCCACCAAGCCCGCCAGAGTAAAACAGATTTAGTGCAATGCATTCGATAATCTTTGGGAAGTTGGCAGTATTTATATATATAGTAATTACGACTATCTATTTCTCCTGTGAGAATATAGCTATAATCTGCTAATGCTTCATTCATCAATTCCCAATGAGACGATTTTGCATTAATCGAAAATTCAGATGGTGTATTGGTAAATTGGGCGGTGGCAATTACGCCTTCTGTTTTTGCTAATAGTTGGTTACTTTTATACAGTGTTTGTGCTGTTAATGAAGGGTTTGCCAACAAAACGTCTTTTTTCTGGATAGAGTTTTGTACAAACTCTCGAATTAAATCTAGATTAGATAACATAAAATTATTTATACTAAATTAACTAGTGTAATGTTAGTCATAACACTGTGTAATTTAGTAAATACACTGCTTTCTCCCCTAATTCAGGATTATAACAAGCTTTTTTTATACTTAAATTTTTGATGAAGATTTGTTAAGTTCAATGTTGAATCTGCTAAAGCAGCTGCTTGAGAAAGAGAACAAGCAAGTTAAATATTTAAATCTTTGAGAAACGGTGTAAATACTGAGACTAATTCCGGGCGACTAACAACCAAAGTAGGGAAAGAGCGATCGCTATAATCTTCTCCTGACAATAAAGGAAATGGCTCTGATTTGAGCGATGACCACATACCACCTGCTGCTTGCACAATCACCCAAGCCCCTGCTAAGTCCCAAACTTTCGGTGTCGCTTCGATACCACCTAATGTTGCCCCAGTTGCAACCGTCAAAAAATTATAACTGGCAACGCCCAGCATCCGAATTTTACAGGGAAAGCTGGGTTGTATAATTGCCGTACTCCGAGAGCAGACATTGAAAAAGTGATTTTTACTGGCAGCATCAACACTGCTATGGATGGGATGATGATTGAGAAATGCCCCAGATGGCGTTGTTAAATTAGATGAACCTGACCAAAAACCGTGAAAAGCTTGAGCTAATGGTGGCACGTATACATAACCAAAAATGGGTGTGCCTTGATACAACAAACCCATAGAAATCGACCAAATCGGAATGCCCCTAGTAAAGTTGGTTGTACCATCTAGAGGGTCAATTACCCAACACCATTCCGTACCCGGAAAAACTTGGTCGCTTTCTTCGCTCAAAATGCCGTAACCAGAAAAACGAGCCGCGATCGCATCCCGAATTTCCTGATCTGCCCATTTATCTGCTCGTGTCACCAAACTACCATCAGCTTTTTGCGAAGCCTGTACATGTCCAAAATCCTGCATAAGCTGCTTGCCCACTCTGGTAGTGGTAGTTTGGGCAAAATCCAGAATTGTTGTCCAACAATCATTCATTGGTTAATTCTCGCACCAAGGCGTTCCTGAGCCAATATAGGTAGATTGGCGTTGGGTTAAGTTTCCAGTTTAATCTAAATCGCTTTCCAAAACCGAAGCGATCGCGCCAAAATAGCAAATGGAAAAAAGCTTGAATAAAGACTAAAGTTAGGAGATATCAAAAAATTGGAATGATCACCGCTGTTACCAGAGATGTATCAATAGTGACTCAAAAATAATTTGTTTTAAATGATTACTAAAAGAAAACCCAGACACCCCGGTGGTTTAATCAAGCGTCAGTACCTTGAACCTCTTAACATCACAATTACAGATTTTGCGGATATCATTGGTGTATCTCGTAAAACCATGTCTGAGATAGTTAACGAACGTGCAAGCATTACTCCTGATATGGCACTTCGTTTATCTGTTGCCCTACAAACTACTCCTGAACTTTGGCTTAACCTCCAACAGAAGTATGATCTTTGGTCTGCTACTAATGAATCAGAATCTTGGAAATATATAACTCCTATAAACTTACAGGCTTGTTAAAGCTAGACTCGTTTCGGCTAAATCATTCTATTGAATAGGCAAAAGCTTTTACTTCCGGATATTTTGAAGTCAGGAAAATGTAGGCTACTTTTAGCAGTCACTCATTCTCCGTTTATCTTCGATAACGAGTTAGATTTGAATGCCAATGATCTAGATACTTTTGTGCAAGAGGAATGAATGTCAATAGACAATTTAAGAGCTTCCCGTGGTAAAGCTGTCGTCATAGATATTTCCACAACGGCTTGGCACAAAATCAGATCTGATTTTGTGAGTTACTTGTTACTTGCAAAATTTTCAGAGTTTTGAATTAAAATTGTTGACAGATACGCGATAGCTAAAAAAGCGAATTATGAGTACTTTTATTGTCAATGTCAGCGCTTTTTGGGATTCTGAGGTTGATGTTTGGGTAGCCAGCAGTGATAATCTACCTGGGTTGTTTACAGAAGCTTCTACTATTGAGGTGTTAACAGCAAAACTCAAGGCTATGATTCCAGAACTTATTGACTTAAATAAAGTTGATTCTGTCAACAAAGATTACATTGATTTATATTTAACAACTCATCGTCATGAATCAATCAAAGTGGCTGGCTAATGAGTGTTTCCTTGACTCCTGAAGTTAAAAAGATTTTAACAGAAGCCGGATGTTATTTTAAAAGGCAAGGGAAAGGAGATCATGAGATTTGGTACAGCCCAATTACAGATAATAACTTTGTAGTTGATAGTAAAATAAAATCCCGTCACACTGCAAATGGAGTATTGAAACAAGCTGGTTTAAATAAGCATTTTTGAGTTTATTAATAGTGTTGGCTTTGTCGAAAAAAAGGGATGTTGTTAGCATCCTTATACTATGAGCAGGATTTTTTGTATGGCGGTGATGCGATCACACTCCAGCAACGTTAGAGAGCAATGCTTGGTTCTGCAAAATAGCGATTGTATGTTTGGTATTTGTTTGAAATTCTGTGATATTCACTTGATTGGGGAACCAAATCGATTCAGAACCAGAGTGCAAGTCCAAGAAATGTTAGATAAAATACCTCCATCTCAAAGAGTAGGCATGAATGGCAAGTCTGCCAACTGCACACCGCTATAATTAAGCTGCTATTTTTTGGTTTACTGACAAAGTCTTTCCCAAAAAGCAGCAGATATAGTATTAGGTAGAATTGGTCTTGATTCTTGTTCAAATGGTGGTATTTCAAATGAGCTAACTAAATTTCCATAAACACCAATTGTATATATAGCCAAATTTATTTGTTGGGAATTTGTACAACTCATTTTACGTCTAGAAATTACAGTTCTATCTGTGCCAACCAATTTGCTGTAATAATAAATGAAAGTACCATCAGTTTGAACAGAATCTACCTCTAAGTAAACGTCAAAAGGTTCATTTACGGCACGGCCTATATATTCCCATTCCACAGCAGCAGCAGGAGAAATAGTAGATAAAGTAAGTAGACCAGCAAGTAATAAAGAGCGCATAAGTTTATCCTTAAAAATTCATCTTCCTTTAGGCGTTAGCCTTTTAACATCAGGAAAACTAAGGATAACCTATAAAGATTATATAAATGGCTGTATTACTTGCTGCTAATACTACTCCCATATATCCACGTACTCTTATTAGTTGTTAGCTTTTTGCGCCAACTAATAAGAGTACGTAATATCATAACTGAAACACCTGTACTTCTGGAGATAATGGCTGCATTATTCACAATCTTGAAGATTGTTGTTAATGAGATAACTACATTTGTTGTTGAAGTTGACGGCGGCGGTCAAAAATAGTCATCGGACACTTCGCAGGTAGGACTAGACTTTGATTTTACTCAATTGATACAGTAGGAATGGTTTTGACGATACGCTATGAAAGTCAAAAAGCTTGAACAAAGACTGATCACAATATTCAGCAGGAACTAGCTAAAAAATAGCGATGGACTACGCCCTATCGGAGGCGATCGCACTCTAGCAATTGGTTCTGCAAAACAGCGATCGCCTCAAAGCAGAAAATGGTAAAAAAGCTTGAACAAAGACTTGCACGGTACTTCTTGCCAAGGGTTGGCACAATTTAATCAATCAGGCTATTCAATCCCCGTTTTTTAACTAGGTGCAACAGCTTAAGAGCAGTGCCACTGGGACGCTTCTGACCTATTTCCCACTTTTGAACTGTTGATAGACTTGTATTCAAAATCGCAGCAAATACTGCCTGGCTGACATGAGATGATTCGCGTATTTGCTTAATTTGCTGAGGTTCTAGCGGTTCAATAACAGACAAGCACAGACGATCAAATTCACACAATGTTGTCTGATCCATTAGTCCGGCCTTGTGCAGCCCTGTGGCCGTTTCATGAACGGCTTCAAGAATCGCTGATTTCTTCTTTGGCATTGCAAATTACCTCCATCAATTCATCTTCCATTTTGGCTTTTTCAAGATCCTGTAAGGTGTAAGACAACAGCATTGATGCCAGCATTTTTAATGCTTCTTCTTCTTTTTTGTTAGCGAGTTCATTAGACTTGTCCATAAAAGATAAAAAGCTTACTGTGAAAGCGTTCTACCAACTATC